>DATIPJ010000108.1:0-19898 GCA_035472155.1 Kofleriaceae bacterium | reverse complement strand
ACTGGCGCGTCGGCAAGCACAGGATCTTCGATTACAAGCTGACGCCGCCAACGTCGCCCGAGAAGGACCTGTTCCAGATTCACACCTACGCGCTGATGCACGATCATCAGCACAAGACGCGGCCCGATCTGGCCGTGTTCTATCTCCATCCGAAGCGCCAGCTGTTCGAGGCGCGCTGGGAGCAGGTCCACGCCCAGCGCAACGTCGTCTACGGCCTGCTCGCATCGATGGTCGGCTGGAGCCGCTATGACGAGGCGACCGGCACCGGCCTCAAGCCACCGGGCAATCCGTCGCATTGCGCGCAGTGCCGCTGGAGCTCGGTATGCGAGGCGCGCCTCGGCCCCAAGAGCGAAGGCGCGCGCGACAGCCGCTGGGAGGACCTGGCGTCGGCCAAGCACGATGCGATGCCCGGCGTCGACGTTCGTGTGCCCCCCGCAGCCGTCGAGGAGCCCGACGACCCGGCGGACGATCCCTCCGACGATCCGTCCGATGATCCCGCCGACGATCTGACCGACGGCGAGGGCGACCGGCGATCCGGCCATCGGGTCGACGACCGCGGCAGCGATCGGATCGACGACCGGGCCGGCCATCGGGTCGACGACCGCGGCAGCGATCGAGTCGACGACCGCGGCGGCCAGCAGATCAATGACCGCATGGATCGCAGTGCGTCAGGCGAACGCCTGCTGCTGAGCCGCACCGGTGGGCGCGATGTGGCGCTGCCGGTGACGACGCTCAACACCCACGTTGCGGTGGTCGGCGCCGCCGGCAGCGGCAAGACCTGGATGGCGAAGGCCATCGCTGAAGGTGCGATCGCGGCGGGGGTGCCGGTGATCGCGATCGACCCGCAGGGCGATCTCGTGCAGTTCCTGCATCGGCGCGCCGCTCGTGACCTTCCGCGCGACCTCGTCGGGCCGTATGACGAGTTCTGGGACCGCGTCGAGCCGCGCGTGTTCACGCCGGGCACCTCGCACGGCATTCGCCTGGCGCTCGATCCGATCCGCGTGCCGTCGCCGCAGGAACTCGCACACATCGCGAACCCCGAGCGTCGCGCCGAGGAAGAGCTGGCCATCCTCACGGCAGTCGCCGGCAACCTCACCAGTCTTGCGGCGGTCGGTGGCGAGACCGAGTCGCAGCGCACGTTCCTCTACACGCTGATCTCGCAGCTGCCGCGCACCGGTGCGGTCCGCCTGCGCGACATCGTGGCCGCCCTTCGCGAGCCCGCGTCGCTGGGGATCGAGGAGCCAGACTTCATGATCAAGAAGCCGGAGCGCGAGAAGCTCGCTCGCCGGCTGTATAGCTACGTCGACGGGCCGGCTGCGACGCTGTTCAACGGCGGGATGCGCCTCGATCTCGATCGCATGATCACGCCGACCGAGACCGGACGCACGCCGCTCAACATCATCTATCTCAATGCGCTCACCAGCGACGATCAGAAGCACTTCTTCCTCGCGGCGCTCGCATCCGAGATCTATCGCTGGATGATCACCTCGCTCGAGGTCACCAGCGGCCGGCCCAATCTGCTGTTCTATCTCGACGAGGCGCGCGACTACATCCCCGCCGGCATGCGCAAGCCCCCGGCCAAGGAGCCGCTGATCCGGCTGTTCACGCAGGGCCGGAAGTTCGGCGTCGGCTGCCTGCTGTGCACGCAGAGCCCGCGCTCGGTCGACTACAACGTGTTCGGAAACTGCAGCACCAAGATCGTGGGACGCCTCGAGGCCGCGCAGGATGTCGAGCGGGTCGGCGAATGGTTTGCGACGACGGGCGCAGTCCCCGCCTGGGTCGCCGCGCGCAAGGGCGCCGAGAAGGGCAGCTTCGTCGCGCGCTGGCCCGACATGCCGTCCGAGCTCGAGGGCACATCGTTCAAGAGCCGCATGCTGTTCTCGGCGCACGACGGCGCGTGGTCGCCCGATCGCGTCGAGCGTGCCGTCGACGAGACCGGGCTTCGCGCGCAGGCGCAACCGAGCTCGCCGGCGCGCTCGTAGCCCACGCGAATCGTCCGCAAGGCGATGATGCCGCGGAGGCAGGTGCTGCGAAGCGCGGCGCGGGTCGTGAGGCGCTCGTCGACTGGTCGCATTTGACGCGCCTGCTGCGTGTCTCTATCATCGCGCCTGCGCCTCCGCCGTATCCACGAGGCGCCAGCGAGCTGTACTTCGAGCCTGGGTTCGGTCCGATCGTGGAGATGACATGTCGCTAGGTCAGATTGCCATCTCGCTGCTGATCAGCGGGGTCATCGCCGGTTGCGGATACCCTCCACTGCCAAACCTGGCATCGTGCGGCGCCGACGGCAGTTGTCCTGCCGGGCAACAGTGCGAGGGGGATCTCCGTTGCCACCCGACGATGTTCGACGCTCCGGTCTCGAAGATGGATGCCGGCGGTGAGGGGGCGCCGGACGGGACGATCGACGCAACGCCGATCGACGCGGCACCCGATGCGCCGGCTGTCGCGTGCTTGGGTGACGGCGATTGTCAGACACCGCCGAACCTGTGCGCGAAGCCGGGGACGTGCAATCTGAGCGTGCACGAGTGCATATTTCCCGCCGTCGATTGCTCCGGCCAGAACACCTGCGGCGCATTCGGGAGCTGCCAGAACGCCAATCCGGGAGATGTGTGCGACTCCGGATCGAAGTCGCGCACGTGCATGGATTTCACGTGCCAGCCGAGCACGGGCCTGTGCGTCGCATCGCCCCGCACCGACACCCTCGACTGCAACGGGGGCACCAACGGACGCGCGTGCGGGGACGATGGCCAGCAGATCTCGTGCACGAGCTGCGACTACGCCGATGTGTGTGACACCTCTGCATCGCAGAGCTGCACCTTCGCGCATGAGAAGTGTCAAGACGATGTCTGCGTTCGCCAGTCGAACGAGATGCGCAACCTCACCTGCACCCGCCCGGGACCGCCGAATCCCGACGACGCGTGTGGGACGCCCACCGTGGGTGGCTGCGGCGGATGCATCAATCTGTCGAACCCGTGTGCGGCGACCGGCGGCCAGCAGCAATGCACGGTCACGCACCATGGCTGCGTGAGCGGCGCGTGCGGCTCCATCCCGGGCGGCCCGGTCACGCAGTCGTGCACACCCGGCAGCCAGGAGGGCAACATCTGCGGATCGTGCGGCGCAGGCGAGATCGGCGATTGGACGTGCATCAGCGGGCAGTGCGTGAGCGGCTGCCACTGCTTTCAGGGCGACGACGGAGTGCCGCGCTGCTGAACGACGGAGCGCCGCGCGCCCGCGGTGGCTACGAGGCCGCGGCGCGGTTCTTCGCGAGGCGCTCGTCGACCAGGCCGACGATCTCGTCGAGGAGCTCGAGGCGCTGGCCCTGCTGGGCGGCGATGCGCCGGACGAGGCAGTCGACGCGCTCGATGTGAGCGGCGCCGCCGAACAGCGCGCGCGCGGCCGACGACGGCTTGCCCAGGCCCTCGGCCGCCTTGGCGTATTTCTCGAAGGGGACCAGGTCGGCCTCGTCGGCGCCCAGGCCGCGGCAGAGCCGAGAGGCCCAGTCGTAGACCTCGCGCGAGCGGTCGAGGTTGCCGTGGACGGCCTCCTTGATCGGGATCATGCGGTCCGCGAGGATGCAGCGGTAGTTGCCCGTCATGAGCATGGGCCACTTGGCGAGCGGCACGAACAGCGAGTCGTGGACCTTGAGCTTGACCGGGATCTCGATGGGGCCGTCGCCCGGGTCGAAGCGCGCGTCTTCGATCGCGGTCTCGAGCTGGCGCAGCATGCGCGTGGGGGCGTCGCCGGCGAAGCGGGCGGCCTTGAAGTTGGTGGGCAAGCCGACCTGGAGAACGTTCTTGGCCTGGTCGGGCGGTCGGAACGCCTGCGGATCGGGGCTGGCGAGGGTGACGAGGTCGGGGTCGAAGGCCTCCCAGACCCCCGGGTCGGTGTAGCAGCCGGCGAGGGCGTCGGTCTGGATGCCCGGCAGCCGCTTGAGATAGGCCAGCGGCGGCATGTTCATGATCGCGAGGCACGGGATGCGCGCCTGCGCGATGCGCTGCATCAGCTCGCGCACGCCCGGGGAGCCGTACTGCGCCTCCTGCATGCCGAGGACGACCAGGTCGAATGCAGCCGGATCGACGTCGTCGGGGGTGGCGGCGGCGAGGGTGCCTGGGAGCTTGGATGACGGGACGTCGAGCAGCCCGTCGCGGCCTTTCATCGTGAACTTCACGACGGTGCCGTCGCGGTTGATGAGCTCGGCGGTGGACCGCGTGCAGACGAGGGTCACGCTCTGCGCGGCCATCAGGAGCTTGGTGCCGAACAGCGAGCCGTACGACGCACCGAGGATCAGGACACGGGTCATGGCAGCCTCCTCAGATCGCGCCTTGCTTGCGCGCGGTCTCGATATCGGTGTCGCTGAAACCGAGCACGCCGCGCAGGATCTCCTCGGTGTGCTCACCGAGCAGCGGCGAGCGCTGGACGTCCGCGGGCGAGTCGGAGAGCTTGATCGGATTGCCGACGGTGAGGTACTTGCCGCGCGTGGGGTGATCGACCTCGACGACCGTGCCGGTCTCGCGCAGCGCGGGCTCCTCGGCCAGCTCCTTCATCGAGAGGACGGGGCCGCACGGCACGTTGAGCGGATTGAGCGTGGCCATGACCTCCATCTTGGTCATGGTCATTGTCCATTTCTCGATCGTGGCAAAGATCTTGTCGAGCCGCGGCAGGCGCGCCTCCGGGGTGTTGTAGTCCGGATCTTCGAGCCAGTGGGCATTGCCGCTGACCTTGGCCAGTGCGGGGAATGCCTGCAGCTGCGCGATGACATAGATGTAGGCGTCGGGGTCGGTCTCCCAGCCCTTACACTTGACGATCCAGCCGGGGTGGCCGCCGCCCGAGGAATTGCCCGCGCGCGGCACGGCCTCGCCGAACTTGCCATTGGGGTACTGCGGGTATTCCTTGAGCGGCCCGCGCGCGAGCCGCTGCTGATCGCGCAGCTTGACGCGGCACAGGTTGAGGACCGCGTCCTGCATCGCGCATTCGACGCGCTGACCGCGGCCGGTCTTCTCGCGGTGGTAGAGCGCCGCGAGGACGCCCGCGACCAGGTGGATGCCGGTTCCCGAGTCGCCGATCTGCGAGCCGGTCACCAGCGGCACACTGTCGATCTCGCCGGTGGTGGAGGCCGAGCCGCCGGTGCACTGCGCGACGTTCTCGTACACCTTGCAGTCGGCGAACGGCCCCGGGCCGAAGCCCTTGACCGACGCGTAGATCATGCGCGGGTTGATCTGCTGGATCTTCTTCCAGGGGAAGCCCATGCGATCGATCGCGCCAGGGCCGAAGTTCTCGACCATCACGTCGCAGGTCTCGATCAGCTTGGCGAAGATGCGGGTGCCGGCCTCGGTCTTGGGGTTGAGCGTGATGCTGCGCTTGTTGCCATTCAGCATCGTGAAATAGAGGCTGTCCACACCGGGGATATCGCGTAGCTGACCGCGCGTCGGGTCGCCCTCGCCGGGCTTCTCGACCTTGATGACGTCGGCGCCGAAGTACGCCAGGATCTGCGTCGCAGTGGGTCCGGACTGGACGTGAGTCATGTCCAGGACTCGCACGCCTTCCAGGGCCTTACCCATAAATCTTGCTCTTTCGTTCGAAGGTTGCGGAGTTTGTGCGGGGGCACTCTATCCCGATCCGCACGCTTTGGGGCGCCGCGGACGTGAAGCTGTGTTGCGCTGGCGAGACGAGCGTTGCCAGCGTCGAGGGTAGGACGGCCGAAGACGGCACTGCGCAGGGTAAGCTGCTTTACAGAAGGCAGCCTGCCTCGTCGCTGGGGCGCGCTCGATCCCTCAAGACGGTGTCTCCGCCGGCCTCTGCCGCGGCGTCGATGGGACTTCACGCACCGAATCGGTTTATGGCACCGCGTGGTGTCCTCTTCGATCCGAACCAAGATCATAAATCGACCATGAAGCCTCGTGCGAGGCGATGGGCTGTGGCAGTGGCGCAGGCATGCGTTGACCGTTGTCGCGGGGTCCGAGCCCGCCATTGTCCACCAGGCCACCTTCGCGTTCTTCGCTGCGGATTGCCGCTTCGCGCCGTCGTACCGGAGCCTGGTCACCGGCTGCAGTCGTGATCGCCGGGGCCACCTGTCGCGATCGACCGCCGTCGTTTGCGTCCGCTGCGGATCAAGGCAGGAGGTGCGTGCCGTCAGGTGGCGGCGGCCCAGGTGCTTGCGATCGGGCCACCGGTGGCGCGCCGAGGTAGCCGCAAACGCAAGGGATATATGCGGCCAGGACACCGACCCGTACCCCAGGGATTCTGCGATGCCGCGCAGCGGCAGCGGCGTGCGGTGGGCGAAAACCCCGAGGATCAGGTGGGATGAGGGTGCGTTCAGTGGCGAATCGACGGGCCGCGATGCGTGCCGCTTGACGTGGAGGCACGCATGTCCTGCAATGGCTGGAGGGGAAAAACTGTGGTGGTACTGAATGCCTCGCATGCCGCACCGGGTAAGCGCCAGAGATTGGTGCATGCCCTGGATCGCGCGGGCGTGCTGCGCGGCATGATGCAGCTTCGCCGGCTGGCGCCGATGCCGATCGTGGGTGTGGTGACGTTTCACCATATCCATGACGCCGCCGAGCAGCCCGGGGTGTATCCGTATGATCCTGACGTCGCCGACGCGACGCCGCAGCAGTTTCGGCGCTGGCTTGAAATGCTGGCGCGGATCGGCACGCCGATCGCGATGGCCGACCTGGTGCGCGGGCTCGACGGCGGGCCGCTGCCGAAGAACCCCGTGATGATCACGTTCGACGACGGCTACCGGAGCTGTCATGACGTGGCGCTGCCGATCCTGCGCGAGCTCGGGATCCCGGCGACGTTCTTCGTCGCGACGTCGTTCGTGACCGAGCGCCGGTTGTACTGGTGGGAGCGCATCGCGCTCGCGCTGCACCTGGCGCGGCGTCCGCGCGCGCGGCTGACGTACCCGACGCAGATCGAGGTCGAGGTCGCCGACCCCAGCGCGCGGCGGCTGCTCGACGACATCATCAAGAACACGTGGAAGATCGATATCGGGCGGTTTCTCGACGAGCTGTACCGCGCGCTCGATGTCGAGTGGAGCGCGGCGCTCGACGCCGAGCACGCCGATCGGCTGATCATGACGTGGGACCAGGCGCGCGCGCTCGAGCGCGCCGGGATGAGCGTCGAGTCGCACACGCGGCACCACCACGTGCTCGAGACGCTCGACGACGACGCGCTGCGCGACGAGCTGGTGCGCTCGCGCGAGGATCTCGAGCGCGAGCTCGGCCACCCGGTGCACGCGATCGCGTATCCGGTCGGCCGTCGGATCCAGCGCGCGCGCATCTTCGAGGCGGTGGCGGACGCGGGGTACCGGGTCGGGTTCGCCAACAGCGGCGGCGTGAACGTGCTGTGGCCGGCGCCGCTGCGCAATGCGCTCGCGTTCGATCCGCTGGATCTGCGGCGATGCGGTACGTCGGTCGCGATGTCGGATGCGATGTTCCTCGCGCAGATGGCATTTCCGCCGCTCGGCTATTGATCGAGCGATGGCGATGTAAATCTGGCCGCGACGGCCCGGCAGTCGGCGCGCGGCCGCTATGATAGGGCGATCGATGGTCCGCGCGCCCGAGGGATTGTGTCCGTAGGTCGGCGCGCCGCACGCGGTGCGCTATGGAACGTGGGCGCGAGCATGGGCACGCGCGTGATCGGGCTGATCGGCACGCTGTACATGACGCGGCTGCTCCGGCCCGACGTGATCGGCGAGGTGGCGTCGGCGTCGGTGATCGCGCAGACCGCGAACTGGCTCTCGAGCTGGGGCTTCAACCAGTACATGATCGTGCACGGCGCCAAGGGCGACGAGCAGACGTTTCATGTCGCGGTCGTGAACTGGACGCTCGGGCTGATCGGGCTGTGCGCGGTCGCCGGCACCGGAGCATGGTGGGCGCCGCTGTTTCATGCGCCTCACCTCGCGAGCTTCTTGCCCGGGCTCGCGCTCGCGATCCTGATCCGGCGCATCGGCGCGGTGCCCGACAAGGTCCTGGCGCGCGAGATGCGGTTCCGGGAGCTCGCGATCGCCAATGGCATGGGCGATCTGGCGTACACGCTCACGGCGATCACGCTCGCGGCGACGACGGAGATCGGCGGCCAGGCGATCGTGATCGGCAACATCGTGCAGTCGGCGATCGCGACGTCGCTGGTGTTCCGCGCGACGGGGGTGGGCTGGTTCCGGCGGGTGGCGTGGCGCTGGGAGCGCGTGCGCGAGATCCTGCGCTTCGGGCTGCCGCTGGGGCTCGCGCAACTGTTCGACTTCGCGACGCGCTACTGGGACAACCTGGCGTTCGGCGCGTACTTCGGGCCCAAGACGGTCGGCTTCTACAACATGGCGTACAACCTCGCCGACATCCCGGCGGTGCAGGTCGGCGAGCAGATCAGCGGCGTGCTGTTGCCTGCGATGGCGAGCGTCAACGTCAAGGACCGCAAGGCGGCGCTGATCCGCTCGACCGGCCTGATGGCGCTGATGGTGTTTCCGCTCGCGGTGGGGCTCGGTTCGGTGGCGCCGACGCTGATCCGTTGCCTGCTCAATGACGTGTGGCAGGGCGTGGCGCCGCTGCTCACGGTTCTGTCGGTGCTGTCGGTGGTGCGCCCGATGAGCTGGGGCGTGAGCGCGTACCTGGCCAGCTTCTCGCGCACGCGCACGCTGATGCTGCTCTCGCTGCTCAGGCTGCTGCTGCTGTTCGGCTGCATCGTCGTGTTCTCGCGGCTGGGGCCGCTGTGGACCGCGGCGTCGGTGGGCATCGCGTTCGGTGGGGAGGCGCTGACGTCGATCGGGCTCATCATCTATACGGATCGCATTCCGGCGTGGCCGCTGGCGAGCGCGGTGCTGCGGCCGCTCGCGGCGTGCGGCGTGATGGCTGCGGCGGTGCTCGGGACGCGCGTGGCGCTGCAGGCGCTCGGGGTCGAGCTCGCGAAGGTGATCCTGCCCATCGAGATCATCGTCGGCGCGGTCGTGTACGTGGCCGCCGCGATGGTGATCGCCGGGCCGACCGCGCGCGACTTCCTGCAGCTGCTGCGCAAGGCGTTGAGGCGCGGCGGATGACCGAGCCTGCGCGGCCGGAGCGTCCTGCGGCCGGCGACATCATCCCGGCGCTCGACGGTGTGCGCGGCGCGGCGATCTTGCTCGTCCTGGCGCACAACCTCAATCCATTCGAGGGCGGCCGGCTCGTCGATCAGTGGGTCAGCCTCGCGTTCAACTTCGGCTGGGTCGGCGTGCAGCTGTTCTTCGTGCTGTCGGGCTATCTGATCAGCGGCATCCTGCTCGACTCGCGCGATGCGCCCGGCTATTACCGCGCATTCTTCGGCCGCCGCGTGCTGCGGATCTTTCCGCTCTATTACGGGACGCTGCTGGTGTGTCTGGTCATCCTGCCCGCGCTCGGGCTCGCACCGGCGGCGTTGCTCGCCGACCGCGCGCACAGCGTGTGGCTATGGACGTATCTCATCAACTGGGCCGAGCCGTTCGGCGTGCCGATCGCGGCGTTTCCGCACTTCTGGTCGCTCGCGGTCGAGGAGCAGTTCTACCTGGTGTGGCCGTTCGTCGTGCGCCGCACCACGCCGCGGCGGCTGTTCGCGGTGGCGGTCGCGCTCGTCGTGGTGGCGTTCGCGTCGCGGCTGGCGCTAAGGCTCGCGGGTGCCGGCGTGCCCGGGCCATACATGTTCACGATCTGCCGCATGGACGCGCTCGGGCTCGGGGCTGCCGTTGCCGCGGTGATGCGTGTGCCTGCGTGGCACGCGCGCGCGGTGGCCTGGCGCCGCGGGCTCGCCGTAGCGTCGGTCGCGCTGTTCGCCATCGGCCTGGTCGGCACGCGCGGCTATCCGCGCACGAGCTTCGCCGATCAGACGTTCGGCTACACGATCCTCTCGATCGTGTTCGCGTCGGTCGTCCTGGGCGTCGTGCTCGATCACGAGCGCGGCCGCGGCAGCGTGGGCGCGCTGTTCAGCAATCGCGTGCTGCGATCCTTTGGAAAGTACAGCTACGCAATCTACATGTTTCATCAGCCGTTCAATCTGCTGATCGGAATGCCACTCCTGGTCTCGCTGCATCCGCACGGGATCGGCCTCAAGGCCGGCGGTGCCTACATGCTGATCGTCATCGCGGCGAGCTACGCGGCGGCGGTGATCTCGTATCACGGCTACGAGCGGCACTTCCTCGCACTCAAGCGGTACTTCCGGACCGGGCCGTCACGAACCGCGCAGGCGTGACTTGAGCCCGCGGTAGCTCGCGCGCAGGCGGTCCGAGACCGTCTTGGGCAGGAACGCGGCGCCGAACAGCGCGGCCACGCGCGGCTGCCACGGCCGGAACCAGAGGCTCGTGCCGAGGTGGCGCCACGCCTGATCGCGGTCGCCGATCTGCAGCCGCTGCTCGCCGACCCACGCGTGGGCTTCGGCCATCACGGCGTCGAGCATCGTCGGCGATAGCGTCACGCGCTCGCGGTCGTGGGCCAGCGCCTTGTTCACCGTGGTGAGGAAGTTCTCGGCCATGTGGACGGTGTACTTGGGATTGACCGTCAGCTGATCTTCGCGCCCGCGCTGGTAGAGGATCGACGCCGCGTCGAGGTACGCGACGTCGCCGTGCCGGCAGGTGCGCAGGTGGAAGTCGTGGTCCTCGCCCGAGTAGCGCAGGTTGACGTCGAACTCGCGCACCTTCTCGAAGCGCTCGCGGCGGAGCAGCACGGTCGAGGTGTGCACGAGGTTGCCGGTGATCATCGGCGAGAAGATGTCGCCCAGATAGACGCGCGGGTCCGCCAGCAGGTGCCCCAGGTCCGCGTCGATCGACGACATCGGGCGCGACTCGCGGAACAGCTGCTCGCGCGTGAACCGGCGGTACGAGGTGTACATCCGCGTGAGGTAGCGGCGGTACTGCAGCTGGCCATCGGGGCCGATCGCATCCATGTCGGTCCAGATCATGCCGGCCGACGGGTACGCCTCGAGGCAGCGCAGCTGGGCCTCGATCTTCCAGGGCAGCCAGATGTCGTCGGAGTCGAGCAGCGCGATGTACTGCCCGCGCGCCAGTCGCAGGCCGTGATTGCGCGCCGCGGACACGCCCGCGTTCGACTGATAGATGTAGCGGACGCGCGGCTCATCCCGGTAGCGGGCCTCGACCAGCTCGCGCGTCTCGTCCTTCGACCCGTCGTCGACGATCAGCACCTCGAGGTTCTTGTGCGTCTGCGCCAGGGTGCTGTCGACGGTCGTCGTGATGCAGTACGCGCGGTTGTACGAAGGGATCACGACGCTGACGAGGTCTCCGTTCATGGCTTGCGTTCCTTCTCGATCTCGCAGCGGTCACCCATGATGCAAACGTCCAGAGCATGCCCATCCATACGCCCTCCTCGTGCATCGCCACCCGGCGAAGCATCCCAGCGTTGGACGTTAGCACGCGCGTACATCCATCGTGGTGGTCCGCTCACCCACTGCATCCTCAGCCGGGTGACAAAACGTCCTCGGGAGGGGCGCGAGCAGTTCCGCAGCAAACTGCTACATAACGCGCGCGCAGCGTCCGCCGACCGGTCGGAAGATCCGCTTTGCGCAAAGCTGTACGCAGCGATCACACCCACCACGACACGCTCGGGTCGGTTGTCGGCGCGGCGCTGACGGCGCGGTCGCTGCGGCCGGGCCGCGCGTGTCGAAATGCCCCACGACGCGCACGGCTAAACCTGGTGTGAGCGAGCCGCGCTACAGTACATTGACCATCCGCGTGGCGAATTACATCTCATGGCGATTGCCGAGGACGGGCCGCGGCACGGCGCGGCGGCGGGAAGGGGAGAGCATGCAGTGCGCGCGGTTCTGGCTGAGCCTCGTGGTCGCAATGGTCGTCGGGCTCGGCGGGGTCGGCGGCGCCCCCGCACACGCCGCGCCGGCGGTGATGATCCTGTACTTCGATAACGACACCGGCGATCCGTCGTTCGACCCGCTCGGCAAGGGCCTCGCCGACATGATGGTCACCGACCTGGCTGCATTGCCGGGCGTGCAGATCGTGGAGCGCGAGAAGCTGCAGGCGCTGCTCGACGAGCTCAAGCTGCAGCGCACCAAGTACTTCGACCCGGCGACCGCGCAGAAGATCGGCCGCGGCATCGGCGCCGAGTACGCGGTCACCGGCTCGCTGGTCTCGGCGGCGCCCGACCTGCGCATCGACGTGCGCGTGATCCGCATCAAGAGCGGCGAGGTCGTCAAGGCCGACAAGGTGATCGGCAAGAAAGATGCGTTCTTCGCCCTCGAGCAGCAGCTGGTCGAGCGGCTGGCCGGCGGGCTCGACGCGGCGCTCGGCCGCAAGCCGGCGACCGTGAAGCTGCAGGGCGGCGTCGACAACGTCGCCACCGCGATCGAGTACGGCAAGGCGCTCGACCTGCGCGACCAGGGCGACCTCGCCGCCGCAGCGCAGCACATGGAAGCCGCGATCAAAGTCGCGCCCGGGTGGAAGCTCGCGCGCTCGCGCTACCTCGAGATCATGAAGGCGCTGTACGCGGCCAAGGACACGCGGAGCGACGCGCTGACCAAGGCCGATGACGCGCTGCTCGCCGCGCTCGACGCGCGGATCGCCCGCAACGCCGAGAAGCTCAAGAAGGATAGCGGGTTCGCGATCAACTGGCGGATGACCGTGCCGGCGTATGCGCTGCGCGGCGAGCTGCTGCTGCATCGCGTCGCCGACCGGCTCGATCGACCGGCGGCCGAGCTGCGGCCGGCCGTGCAGGCGTACCTCGACAACCAGCAGCGCCTCGTCGAGCACCAGCTCGGGTTCCAGAAGCCCGGGTCGTACGCGTTCGGCTATGGCCTGTGCCACGACCCCGACTGGCGGTTCGCGTGCCTCGACAAGAAGGAGCTCGGCTGGGCGAGTGACCTCGGGCTCGCCGATCCGATGCCGGAGTCGCACATGGTCGACGCCCACCAGCTGCTGCAAGATGCGCATGCGGTGCTGATGTTCGGCGAGTCGCCGTTCTACGGCGGCATCAAGCTCGCGCGCCATGTCTGCCTGTACAAGCTCGACGCGGGTTATCCGGCGCTCGCGCAGCGGCTGATCGACCGCGCGATCGCGCTCCTGGGCCAGTACTCCAGCGAGTACGACGCTGAATTTCTCGAGGACGAAACGATCTCGTTACATGTCCAGCGCGCGATCCATCACCTCGCGTTTGGCCGCCGTGAGGAAGCGATCTCCAGCCTCCAGGCGATGCTCACCCGCTATCCCAAGGCCAAGCGGTTTTCCGAGCTCGAGAAATTCCTGCGCGCGATCCTGGCCGGGGAGACCAAGGGCCCGAACGGCCGCCCGTTTGTCCCTCCGTGCGTCGATCCGTCCTGAAGCCGAACAGCCTGCCGCGTGCTAGATGAGCCGCGGAGTATATGACGCCGTCTGCCGCGCCGATCGCGGCCTACTACCTGGCGCTGTGTGGGGCGATGGGGTTGTACCTGCCGTACCTCTCGCTCTATCTGTCCTCGGCCGGGCTCTCGGATGCCGCGGCCGTGCAGGTCCAGACGGTCGTCCCGTTCATGAGCCTGCTCGTGCCGCCTCTCCTGGGGGCGCTCGCCGATGCGCGGCAGTCGCGGATCTGGCTATTGCGCGCGTTCAGCGCGGCGTCCGCGGTCATGTTCGCGCTGCTCGGCCTCGCCGGCAGCAACGCGATCGCGATCACGATCGTGCTCGCCGGGTTCGCGCTCGCGCGCTCGCCGCTGATCGGCCTCGCCGACGCCACTGCGCACGACCACGTCCGTCACCACGGCGGCTCGTACGGCCGGCTTCGCATCTGGGGCTCGATCGGCTACCTGCTGACCGCGCTGCTCGCCGGTCGGCTCTACGAGGCGACGTCGATCCGCCTCGTGGTGTGGGCGACGACCGCGGCGCTCGTCATCCTCTTCGTCGCCGCGCGCCGGATGCCGGCCGCCCCGCCGCGGCGCGACGCCGGCGTGCTCGACGACATGCGCCGCCTCGTGCGCACGCGTTCGCTGTGGCTGTTCGTCGCCGCCATCGCCGCGGGCCAGATCACCGGCACCTGGTACGACACCACGCTCGCGCTCCACCTCGCGCACATCGGCTACAGCCAGGCGTTCCTCGGCCTCGTGATCGCCATCGGCGTCGGCGCCGAGACCATACTCCTCGCGTTCAGCGGTGCGATCCTCGCCCGCTTTCGCCCCGAGCACATGCTGGCCGTCGCGTACGCCGGCTCGGCGCTGCGCTGGGCGGTCCTCTCCGTCGTCACCTCGAGCTGGGCGATCGTGCTCCAGGCGCCGCTCCACGCGTTCACCTTCGGCCTCTACTGGGTCTCGGCGACGACCCTGATGCGCGAGTACGCCGGCCCGCGCGCCTCGGCCGCCGGCCAGGGCCTGCTCACCGCCGCCGTCGGCATCGGCAGCATCATCGCCAACCTCACAGGCGGCTCGCTCCTCGAGGCCGGCGGCGGCTTCCTCCTGTTCCGCTGCGCGGCCGTTCTCGCCACCTTCGCCTCCCTGCTCGCGGTGCTCCACGCCTACGCGCGGCACCGGGCTCCTTAGCGAGGGTGAGCTAGCGCCGAGCGGAGGGCGCGCAGCTCGCGCCGAGGCCGAAGCCCTCCGCCGGTGCACGCTTCACGCGCGCGGCGGTCTCGGGGCCGTAGCTGCCGTCCTCGTCGAGGGCGTCGTCGGGCGCGTTGCGGTTCCAGAGGCGCTGAAACGCGAGGACGTCGGCGCCGCGCGCATCGGGCGAGGCGAGGTGATCGAAGTGCACGGGGTCCTCGGGGATCGAGTGGTCCCAGCCGTGCGCGCCCAGGATCGCGATCCAGTTGTCGTCGTTGCCGATGTCGAGCGCGCGGCCGGACTCGTGATTCGATTCGCCCGGCTCGCTCGCGGCCGTGATGCCGCACCGGCCGTGCTCGAACCAGATGCGCAGGAGGTATTGCTGGACCACGGTGCGAAACGCGCTCGTCACGCGCATCGCCGTGGTGCCCTCGGCGGCGGCGCGGACCAGGTCATCGCGCGCGTCCGCGGCCAGGTACGGCAGCACGCCCGCCGCGAGCTGGATCACGGGGCCGCCCTCGAAGCGCACGAACTGGCCGGGCATCATGCAATCGATCTCGTCGGCGATCTGGCGCGATAGCGCGAGCACGCTCTCGGTCGAGCACCCGCTGGCCTCGAAGCTCGCTACCGGCGTGCCCTCGATCGATGCCCCCGGATCACGTTCCGCCTCTGTGGCACAGGCAGCGATCACGAGCGTCACACAAGCCCTGCGCATCGATGCTCGAGTATTGCGCGCACGCAGCGGCGGCGCCACTCGTGTACGAGGTGGCCGCGGCGACGGGCGGACTCATCGATCCGACGCTCATCGCGTCGGCCGTCATTGCGCTCTGTGTCGTTGCCGTCCTGGTGGTGTCCGGGGTTCCGCTGCGCGAGCTCGGGCTGCGGCTTTGCGACGTGCCGCGCGCGCTAGCACTGATGATCGCGCTCCATGGTGCCCTGCAGCTCGCGATCGTCGCCGTCGTGCTCGTGCGCGGCGAGCGCCTCGTGCCGGCGCAGCGCGATGCCTCCGCCGCGATCGGCGTGTACGTCGCCCAGCTGTTCGGCAACACGCCCGTCGAGGAAGCCGTGTATCGCGGCTTTCTGTTCCGTCAGCTCGTGGTCCGCGCGCGGCTGCGCGGCCATGGAGTCGGCGGTGTGGTCGCGGCCACCGCGCTCGCGGCGGCCTTGTTCGGATTGGCCCACATCCCGCTGCGAATTCATCAGGGCTATCACGGCCTCGATCTGATCGCGACTCTCGTGATCGCTGCGCTCGGAGGAGCGCTCGTCAGCTTCCTCTATGTGCGCGGCCGAAATCTTATGTTCCTCATCGTGTTGCATACGCTGTTCAATGACCAAGTGCCGCTGTTCGTGTCGCCGGTGCCCTCGCAGTGGCTGTTCTGCATGCTCGCGATCGGCGCGATCGTCTGGATCGAGCTCAGTGCGCGGCGAGGCGCGCGCATGCCTTGGCGACGAACGCCGCCGTGATCGTGCGGCTCGCCAGGGGCCGCACATCGTCATTGCTGTGCCGGATGAACGGGACGGACGGCCATCGGTCGGGCGCGAAGCTGGAGAGGTAGTCGAGGGCGCGAGAGAGCGCGGGCTCGGCGGCTGCCGGTCCGCCGATCGCGTCGAGGGCCAGGAGCACGAGCGCGGTATCGAGTGCGTTGCTGTCGGTTTCGCCTTTGCGGCCCCAGCCGCCGTCGGAGCGCTGGCTGTCGAGCAGGGTGCGGCGCGCAACGTCGAGCGCGATGGGGAAGCCGCGCTGGACCGCGAGCAGGCGCGCGCAGACGTAGGTGGCGTACGCCGAGCCGAGGTACCAGGTCGCGGTCCACGCGCCTGATTTCTGGCGCGCGGCCACCCAGCGCGCCGCGGAGGCGAGCTCGTGCGAGTATCGGTCGCGGTCGAGCAGGGCCATGGCGTACCCGAGGTTCGCGACGACCTCCGGATCGGCGCTCGGCGGGCCGACCAGCGCCGCTTGCCGCGCGTGGAGCGCGCTGCGCTCGCCCGGCGGCGGGACGATCCAGGTCGCGAACGAGCCGTCGCCGAGCGCGCCCACGCCCACCGCCTGGCGGATCGGCTCGTCGAACGATGGCACCAGGTCGCGCCGGCCGAGCCGCAGCGTCACCTGCAGGATCTGCCCGAGCGTGTCGGCATCGGGCGGCAGCTCGTCGAGCGTGGGGTAGTAGCTCCAGCCGCGCACCGGGCAGCGCCGCGCCTCGTGGAGGTAGGCGAGCTCCTCGGCGAGCATCGGCGCGAGCGCGCTCGGCCATGGCGCGGGCAGATCGGAGAGCGCATCGGCGATCAGCGCCCGCTGGAAGATATCGCCGCGCACGATCTCGCGCGGCGTCGCCGGCGAGAGGCGGCTGTGATGCATCACCTCGCCGAAGCCGAGCCGCCACTGCGCGACGACGGCGGTCGCCGCATCGGCCGCCAGGTCGAGGATGCGGTCGCCGGTGCGCGGCGGCAGCGCCAGCGCCGGGCGCGGGGGCAGCGCGCGATTGTGCTCCATGATCGCCGCGAGGTCCGTGCGCGCCGAGTCGCAGTGCCGGCGCATCATCGCGATCTCGGCCGCGCGCCGGACGCTGCTCGCGCGCTGCATCGCGCGGTCGAGCGCCGCGGTCGCTTCCTCGAGCACCGCCGCGGCGTGGCCGCCGTAATAGATCTCGCGCGCAAGCCGCCCGAGCTCCTCGGGCGCGGCCCGGCCACCCTCGCCCAGCACGCGCGACAGCACGCGCGACGGCCGACCGGCCACCGCATCGCGGCGCCAGTGCAGGAGCCCCTCGAGCAAACCGCGCGCGAGGTCGTAGTCCGCGTCCAGCATCGAAGCTTCCGTGGCCACGAGAGCGGGTCGAGCACGAACCATGCCGGGTCGCCCGGGCCCGGCGTCTGCACCGACGACAACGAGCGACGACACCGCGCCGCACGGTCCATGCGAGGTCCACCGCCTACCTGGACCGAGGCCGTCCACTGGTTCGCCGCAGGTCCACCCCCGACACAGCGTGAAGTCGTCGTGACGATCAGCGCGCGCGGTCGGAGGTCGGCGTGAACACCGCGGCGAGGCGCAGCTGGGGGCGATGCACGACCTCGACGCCCGGGCGGCCGATGGCGCCGCGCACCCGGTCGACCATGGCGGGGTTGGCGTGGTCGACCTCGACACGGATGGTCTCGGGCGGCAGCGCGGCCAGGACGTCGACGGGCAGGAGCAGCCACTCGCCGCTGATGCGCGCGATGGTGGCGTCGTCGTCGCGCGTGAGGGTGACCGCGAAGTCCCAGGGGAACGCAGCGGTGATCGGCGTTGCGGTCGCATCGGGGACCAGGGTGAGGCTCATCGCACGCGGCATGCCGGACCACCGGCCGAGCGCGCGGCGCAGCCCGCCGCCGACGCCCAGGGTGATGGTGGTGAGGTGCCAGAACCGCGGCGCGTCGTCGTCGGGAGACGCGTGGAGCTCGCGCCACAGCGCCTCGGTCTCGCGCGATAGCGGTGGGAGCTCGCGATGCACCGCCGGGGCTGCGAGCGGCTGCGGCTGTGACAGCGTCACGAGGCGATCGAGCGCGGATCGCAGACGCGGCGTCGCATCGCGCCAGCCGTGGATGCGCGCGATCGCTGGCGTGAACCGCGGGTCGGGGGCGTGGCGCGCGAGGGCCTCGACGCGCTTGGCGAGCGCGCCAGCGCGCCGGGTCGCGTCGTCGCCGGGAAGCTGCTCGAACAGGTTGTCGAGCGCCCACGCGCGGCCGATGGGATCCGGAACGGCGGCCAGCCACGCCCGCTGGAACGCGCGCGCGGAACCGGTCACCGGCCGCTGCCAGCCGTCGAGCGCGATCATCGCGGTCTCGTAGACGCTCGCAGCGTCGCCGGAGGCGCGCGTGTGGCGCCACCGCGCGAGCGCGGCTTCGAGACGCATCTTGGCGGACGGCGCCATGGCGATCGAGTATGCGACGAGTGCTACGCCGCGTCTTCCGCAGGGTACACGGGCGATCTGCAAGCGCTCCACGCCCGGGCATGCGTCCCGCGCGAAGTGTAGCGGCCCGCGGCAGTGGGTGGCATCCGTCGCCGCCGCGCGGTGCCTTGCTCGACGGCCGGCAAACGCGCTACCGTGGTTCTTCGTCCGGGCGATGCGTGTGCTCCCCGACGAAAGGAGGCGCGATGGGTGACGACGCAAGCCGGAGCGGGCCGGCCAAGGGCGCGGGTGGAACGCACGTTGGCTTCGATGCGGGCGCGCGCGAGCGCGTGATGGCGGGCGTCGATGCGCTCGCCAATGCGGTGAAGGTCACGCTCGGGCCGCGCGGGCGCAACGTGGTGATCGAGAAGTCGTGGGGCGCGCCGACGATCACCAGGGACGGCGTCACGGTCGCCAAGGAGATCGAGCTCGACAACAAGCTCGAGAACCTGGGCGCGACCATGCTCAAGGAGGTCGCGACGCGCACGTTCGATGCCGCGGGCGACGGCACCACCACGGCGACGGTGCTCGCGCAGGCGATCTACCGCGAGGGCATGAAGCTCGTCGCGGTCGGGCATGACCCGATGGAGCTCAAGCGCGGCATCGATATCGCGATCGTGACGGCGGTCGAGTCCCTCAAGACGCTGTCGATGCCCACCCGGGGCGCCGAGCTCGCGCAGGTCGGGGCGATCCGCGCCAGCGGCGACGCCGAGATCGGCAAGGCGATCGCCGAGGCGATGCGCAAGGTCGGCCAGGATGGCGTGATCACCGTCGAGGAGGGGACGGCGCTGACCTCGGAGGTCGCGGTGGCGGGCGGCATGCAGCTCGACCGCGGCTACCTGTCGCCGTACTTCGCGACCGACACCGAGCGGATGGTGTGCGCGCTCGACGACGCCTACGTGCTCCTGTCCGAGAAGCGGATCTCGACGATGAAGGAGCTGCTGCCGGTCCTCGAGCAGGTGGCCAGGCTCGGCAAGCCGCTGCTGATCCTCGCCGAGGACGTCGACAGCGAGGCGTACGCGACGCTGGTGGTCAACAAGCTGCGCGGTAGGCTGCAGGTCTGCGCGGTCAAGGCGCCGGGGTTCGGCGATCGGCGCGCCGCGATCCTGCAGGACATCGCGACCCTGACCGGCGGCCGCGTGGTGAGCGACGGATCCGGCCTGGCGCTCGATCGCGTCGCGGTGGCCGACCTGGGTCGCGCGCGGCGCATCACGGTCGACAAGGACACGACGACGATCGTCGGCGGCGCGGGCAAGCGCGACGACATCGACGCGCGGGCGGCTGCGATCCGCAGCCAGATCACCGACGTAGCCGGCGACTACGACCGCGACAAGCTGAACGAGCGGCTGGCCAAGCTCACCGGTGGCGTCGCGGTGATCCGGGTCGGCGGCGTGAGCGAGGCGGAGGCGGCGGCGAAGCGCTGGCGCACCGTGGACGCGCTGCACGCGACTCGCGCGGCCGTCGAGGAGGGCGTGGTTCCGGGCGGTGGGGTGGCGCTGCTCCGCGCACAGGCCGCGCTCG
>DATIPJ010000107.1:0-6887 GCA_035472155.1 Kofleriaceae bacterium | reverse complement strand
ACGAGCGGTTCGCCCCCGGGCTGCGCAAGGCGGTCTACAACTTCATGCACGGCGTCGGGCTCGACGCGGATCCGCGATCGTGGTTCGAGCAGCCGCGCGCGCGGCGCGGAATGCGCTCGACGAAGATCCCCGAGGTCTCGGTGCCCGCCGATCTGATCCGCCGCGCGCTCGACGAAGCTGCGGAGTGATCAATCGCAATGATTCGTAGTCCCGGCGGCCCGGTGATTGCACCTTGTGCTCCTGTGACCATTGCCGAGGCGCAAAGTGTAAAGCCGCACACGTTGCTGGTCGTCGACGACGATCCCGAGATTCGGTTGTTGCTCAGCGAGCTGTTCGTGCGCGAAGGATTTCGCGTCGACGTCGCCGACGACGGTGCCTCGGCGATCCTGTTCCTCGAACATCACGAGCCACCGTCGGCGATCCTGCTCGACATCTTGATGCCCGGCATCCTCGGCTCGAGCGTGCTGACGTATCTCGCCAGCAAGCCCAGCCTCGAGCACGTCCCGGTGGCGATCGTCTCGAGCTCACCGCACCTCGCGCCCGAGGGCTACCCGCTGTTCAAGAAGCCGTTCCGGTTCGCCCCGCTGCTCGAGTTCGTACGCAACGCGTGCGACTCCAGTCCGCCCACGCACGCTGCGTGAGGCCCCACCGTGCGCTCGACTCATACGCCCGGTGGGCGAACCAGCACGGCGCCGGCAGCGCGCCCGAGCGCGCGGTTCAATTCCAGCCGGCGGTCGTGTGACTGTCCAGGCGATCTGGGACCGATTGCCTCGCCAGCGCGAGCTCGACGTCCTCGTCATGGCACAGCATCTCGCGCAGCACGATGAGGCGCGCGTTCGCGGCGAACCTGCGCCCGTACTGGACAGCGTCGTAGCCGAGCGAGCTGTCGAATCGCGTACTCGTCATGATCACGTCTACGTGGGGGCCGCGCCGCATGAGCGTCTCGACGGTCCCCGCGATCGTGGTCGACGCTGTCACGCGGTGGCCGGCGCGCCGCAACGTCGCCGACAGCTTCTGCGCGATTGCCTCGTTATCAACCACGAGGAGGATCTCGAAGGATTGCACCCCATTTAGATATGCGACTCGGGCTGTACAGAACAAGTAATAATACGTGTTTGTGGGCTGAGAGTTTGTACGAGCCGCATCGCAGCGTCGGTAATCTGAGTGGTGCGAGTACTCCTTCGTGCGATCCGTCGCGATTTGTTGACTGCGGGATAACAATGGCACGCTCGAGTGATGTGACTGCGCCGCAGACCGTCGGTGGTTCGTCGCGCACGTCACACGGTGTTCCTCGTCGGAGATTGCCGTGCGACATGCGCTTTCCGGATGGCGTCATCATTGCCCCTCAGAAATCTGTAATCTGAGTTGCGCGGGAGTTGGTTGGAGAGTGTCGCAGTGAGTACCTGTGATGGAGACAGCCGCAAGTTGCGGCATCCAGTGCGCCTCGCGGCGTGCCCCGCACGCATCGACGCATCAGCGGGCTTCGTCGCAGGTCTCGGCGATCGAGGCCTTGCCGAGCAGCCACGCCGCCGCCGCGCGCGGCGTCTCGTGGTCGCGATCGACCTTGAGGTTCGCCTGTCGGACCAGCTCGACCGGTAGCGCCTCGCGCAGTGGCGCCAGCGCACACAGGACGTTGTGATCTTCTGCCACGCGCTGGCCGAGCAGGATCATCGCGTCGTAGCTCGGCAACGCGGCGGCCGGGTCGTCGAGGACGACCAGGTCATAGGCCGCGATCCGGCCGTCGCTCGAGAAGCCCGAGATGACGTCGACCTCTCCGTGTGCGACCGCCTCGTAGAGCAGCGCCGGGTCGAAGCTCGCGGTGCGGCGAAACCCGAGGCCGTAGGTCGTGCGGACCGCGGTCCATTCCCGGCGGCTCAGGAACTCGTAGTCGGCGCCGAGCGACAGCTGGCCGGCGTGCGGGGCGAGGTCGCCCAGGCTCGTCAGGCGCAGCCTGGTGGCCGTTTCACGGCGCACCGCGAGCGCGTAGGCATTCTGGAAGCCCAGCGGCCCCAGGCTGCGGACGCCCTCGCGGGAAACATGCCCCTCGACCTCGGACAGGATCTGCCAGCGCGGCGCGCCCCGGCTGCGCGCCAGCTGGTTGGTCCACAGCGTGCCCGAGTAATCGACGTAGGCGTCGAGGTCGCCGTGGCGGAGCGCCTCGTAGATCACGTTGGAACCCAGACTTTCGACGACTTCGACCTCGAGGCCTCGCCGGCTCAGCCGCGTTCGCAAGACCTCGACCAGGATGTACTGCTCGGTGAACGTCTTGGCCCCGAGGCGGACCTTGGTGACCGGGCCTCGAGCGGTGACCGAGGCCGCAGGCCGGGCACCGCCCGAGGCGCCTGCGGCCGCGCCCCCGGTCGGTAGCCGCGGCAGGACCACCAGGATCACCACGACCAGGGCGGCGAGCACCCCGGCGGGCACGACGATGCGGCCCCGCGGCCGCCGCGACACGGCGCGCTCGGTCGCCGCCAGGATGGCATCGAGGATCAGGGCGAGCGCTGCCGCCGCGACAACGCCGACCAGCAGCATCGGCCAGTTGCGGGTCTGCAGGCCGGCGAAGATGTAGTTGCCCAGGCAGGGCTGGCCGATCGGCGTGGCCAGCGTCGCGGCGCCGACCGTCCACACCGAGGCGGTGCGGATGCCGGCGGCGATCACCGGTGCGGCGAGCGGCAGCTCGACCAGGCGAAGCACCTGCGCGGGCGCCATGCCCATGCCGCGCGCAGCCTCGACCGTCGTCGCGTCGACCCCGCGCAGCCCGGTGATCGCGTTGCGCAGGATCGGCAGCAGCGCGTAGAGGGTGAGCGCGATCGCCGCCGGCGCGAAGCCGAACGACGACAGCCCGACGCCGAGGCCGTGGCTCGCGGCCAGGATCGGGACCATCAGCGCAAGCAGCGCGAGCCCCGGGATGGTCTGGATCGCTCCGGCCACGGTGACCACGGGCCCTGCGACGCGCGGTCGGCGGGCGAGGACAACGGCGAGCGGCAGACCGATCGCCACGGCGATCGCCAGCGCGACGAGCACGAGCGCGAGATGGCTGGCGAGCAGGGACGGCAGCCCCGCGACCAGATCACCGAGGCCGCCCTCGCTCGTCACGACGCAGGTGCCTTCGCATCCGCGCCGGGCTCGGCGAGCGCCTGGAGCTTCGCGCTCTGCTCGCGCACCACGCCGACCAGCCGGGCGACATAGTCATCGGCGGGCGACGCGAGCAGCTCGTGGGGCGTGGCGATCTGGCGGACCTCGCCCGCGCACATCACCACGACGCGATCGGCGAGCGTCAGCGCCTCGACCATGTCGTGGGTGACCAGCAGCGTCGTGAGCTTCAGGTCGCGATGGATGCGCCGCAGCTCGCCCTGCAGCGCGACGCGCGTGATCGGATCGAGCGCGCCGAACGGCTCGTCGAGCAGCAGCACGCCCGGCCGCGCGGCGAGTGCGCGCGCCACCCCGACGCGCTGGCGCTGCCCGCCGGACAGCTGATCGGGGAAGCGATCGCGAAACTCGGCGGGCGGCATGCCCACCATGTCGAGCAGCTCGTCGACGCGCCGGGCGATGTCGGCGGCCGCCCAGCGCAACAGGCGCGGGACCATCGCCACGTTGTCGCCCACCGAAAGGTGCGGCAAGAGCCCGGCCTGCTGGATCACGTAGCCGATCGTGCGCCGGAGCGCGACCGGGTCCTCGGCGCGCACGTCGCGGCCGGCGACCCGGATCTCGCCGTCGTCGGGATCGAGCAGGCGGTTGATCATCTTGAGCAGCGTGGTCTTGCCGCTCCCCGACTCCCCGAGCACCGCGACCAGCTCACCGCCGCCGACCGTGAGCCGCGCCCGGTGAACGGCCCAGCGCGTGCCGGCGCGGTCGTATCGCTTCGACACGTCGACGACTTCGATCACGCGGAGCGAACGTACCAGCTCACCGCCGTGCGCGCCGCAGCAAACGTTGGCGCATTCGCTCGCATTCGCTCGCCTAGGAGACCGTATTTCATACGGTCTCCGTCGCCTCGATCGGCTCGCGAAGCGCTCGCCTGTACGGAGAAGACGGCTCGCATTCGCTCGCCTGGGGTCAGAGACCGCGGACCAGCTCGGCGAGCCGCGTCCGGTCGTCGGCGCCGAGCTGGGAGGCGAGCGTGCGCAGGAACTGGGCTTCGACCTCGGCGTGGCTGGCGTACGCCGTCTCGAACCGCCCGAACACCGGGCGCAGGACGGTCGGCTCGGCGTTCGCGGCGGCCAGGTGGCACAGCCGCGCGAGCCCGCCACAGATCGCATCGTGGGCGATCGCCATCGCCTGGACCTGGTCGGCGAGCTCGGGCACCACCTCGGTCACGAACGGAAACACGCCTTCTTCTTCGCGCGCAAAGTGCAGGAACAAGAGCTCGCGCAGCTCGTCGAGCCGGCTCGCCAGCGCGAGCGCCATGCCGTTGCCGTCCTCGCAGTCGAGCGCGCGGATCGACGCGCCCACGGCGAGCACGCGGCGGTTGATATCGGCATGGTCGTGGGCGAGGTCGTCGAGCGGATCCGTCATACGCGTTCACGCCGCGGATCGGACGACCCGCGCGAGAGCCCAACATATCACCCCTGGGTCGTCCTCGGGAGGCTCGGCACGGCTCGGCACGCCTCGGCACGACTCGGGCGCTTCGCGCCTGCTACGGCGCCTTGCCTCCCGCGAAGCTGGCGGCCGCGATCGGGTCCCGCGCCGCGTCGGAGTACAAGCTCCCCGACCAGCTGCCGCCCCGGAGCTCGTCCATCGTGCCGTCGCCATCGGCGTCGAGCCCGGTCGCCGTGCCGCTGACGTCGAGCCCGAGACCGCCGTCGTCGATCGCGGCGATCCGGTCGCCGACCTCGCTGGCGACCGCGGTCATGGCGGCGCGGCAGGCGGCGGTGTACAGCGCAGCCGAGCCCAGGCCAACGCGGTCGGCGACCAGCGCGCCCAGCCGCTCGCAGTCGACCAGCGCGCTCAGCGCCCCTGCCAGGTCGCGCGCGGTGGGCTCGACGCTGACCGCCACCGCGCGGTCGAGGCCGAGCTGGAGCAGCGCACCATAGGGCAGAGGATGCGCGTGCTCGGACAGCCGCAGATGGCCGGTCTCGTCGAGCGCGACGTGCAGCGGCGCGATGACATCGGGCAGCCCGGCGTCGGCGAACCGCACGGTGACCGCGCTGCCCCCGAGCTCGAACCGCGCGCCGCTGATCGTCCGGGTGGCTGCGCCGCCGGCGTCGATCCGCAGGGTCTCCACCGTGCCCAGATGCGTCGCGATCCTCACCAGCCCAACGGCCATCGCGTCGAGCCCCGGCGCCAGGCGCGGCGCGAGCTCGACCAGGCGCGCGCTCAGGTACGCCGCGACATACGGCGACAGCCGCTCGGCGAGCGACTTCACCGATCCCTCGGGCAAGGTCGCGATCATCCGGTCGACCAGGAAGCGCGCCGGATCGTCAGGTCCATCGGTCGCCGCGGTCAGCATCGCGACGAGCGGCGCCGCGGCGGCTGGCACGTGAATGTCGAGCTGGCTGGTGATCGCGAACGTGCCGGCCGGGCTCGTCGGAATGGTCGACGGTGGCGCGGCGTCCGGCGCCGGCTCGGCGGGCGAGCCGCAGGCCGCGACGACCAACGCGCCGGATGCAACGAGGAAACACGCGACGAGGAAACCAAACGACGCACGAAGTGATGACGACATGGCGATCTCCGATCAGGGTTTCGCCGCTGCGTTGCACCCACCGTGCCGATGGTTCGCCGCGCCGTGCGCGAGCCGTGGATCGAGCCGGCTTTCCGTCGACGATCGCGTGTGCGTGCAGCACCGATCTCGCCTCCCTGCGCTGTCCGGGATCTGGCCGGATCTCGGACAAGCCGTCCGGTGGCCGGACAAATCGGACAGCCCGCCGTGCTCAGGGCTTCAGGATCACGCCCTCGCCGTTCTTGCCGTTCATCTTGACGACGATGGGCTTGTCGTAGCGCAGGTGGCGCACGTACCCGGTCTCGCGCACGGCGGGCTGCGACAGCAGCCACCCCCAGTCGACGAAGCCATCGCCCGCGTCGGGGTTGACCGTGAAGTAGCCGACATCGAACGAGGTCAGGTTCTGGAAGAAGTGGGTGCCCTGCGACGGCGTGACCTTGAAGTCGGCGAACCCGGCCTCGACGATGACGCGCGCGCCGGAGATCTGCTCCCAGGTCACCGGGATGCCGAGCCACGGGTCGGTCGAGCCCCAGCGCCCGACGCCGATGAGGACGTACGGCCGGCCATCGAGCTGGCCGTTGAGCTGCGCCAGCTCGGACGCTGCCTGGCGGCTCGAGGCCCGCTCGAAGCGCGCGCGATCGACCACGATGATGTCGCGGATGTCGTCGATCCGCCCGTTGCCGAGCACGCTGTCCGAGCGGCAGACCAGAAGGCTCGGGTCGATGTCGCCGATCACCAGCTCGAGCATCTCGTGCGACATCACGAGCGGCCGGAGCTGGAGGAACGCGAGCTCGCGCCGCGCGAGGTCGACCGCGAACTCGATCTCGACCGGCGCGCCCATGCCCCAGCGGCCGATCGCGAGCAGGCGGTCGAGCAGCGTCGCGAGCGGGAAGCTGTCGTGCTTGAGGATCGACGCGAAGCTCACCACGCGCACGCCGGTGCGCGAGATGCCGTCGTAGATCGCATCGTTCTCGCGCGAGTACGTCGAGGCCACCGCGCCCAGCGTGCCATCGGTCTCGGCGACGGCGAGGTCGTAGCGGGTCTCGCGGATGCCGGCGTCCACGTCGAGATCGAGCGCCCAGAACGTGCGCTGCGAGTTGGCGAGCACGTCGCGCACCGACGTGAACTGGACCAGATGCCGCGGGTAGCGCGGGCAGAACCGCAGGCAGGTGCCCTCGCCGGCGACGCTGCGGCCCAGGCCGAGCGCGATCGCCGCGATGCCGTCGCC
>DATIPJ010000106.1:0-3084 GCA_035472155.1 Kofleriaceae bacterium | reverse complement strand
GCGGCAACATCGAGACCTCGCCGGTGGGCTCGCTGATGCGCTCGCCGACCGGCGCGCTGGCGACATCGCCGATCGCCTGGGGCACGGCGTCGTTGGCGGCCTCGCGGCCATCGACCGCGGCGCCGTCGATGCTGCGCCCATCGATGCCGGCGCCGTCGATCTCGCGGCCATCACCATCGGCGCGGAGCGCGTTCTCGCGGTCGCCGCTCACGGCGCCGTCCTGGGTGCGGGGGCGCCGACCGCCGGCGCCGTCCTGGGTGCGCGCGCGCCGACCGCCACCACTCTGCGTGCGGGCTCGACGACGGCTACCGGAGCCATCGTGGCCATCGCCACCGGCCGCGCGGTCATCGCCACCGGCCGCGCGGTCATCACCGCCGCCATCGCGCTCGCCGTCGACCGAATCGAAGCGGCGCTCTACCGGTTCGTGGTCGTCCTGGCGCATCGAGCACACCGTGCCCAATCACATGCGATTCGTCCAGCGGGCGAACGTTAGAATCACGCGCGCTGCGCGCGGTGAGGGAAACCCGCTCGTCACGCGCACCAGGCGGTCACTCGGTCGTCGCCCGGGGCGATCAGCACCGTGGCCGCGTGCGGAGGCGCATCGAACCCGAGCCGCCGGATGCCGAGCCGGCGCCCGAGCGCGCGCGCGATCCAGCCGAACGTGTGGCGCGCGTTGAGCTCGCACAGCGGGTGTAGGTGGAGGGCTCCCCTGTCGCGATAGACGAAGGCGTCGATCGCGAACGGTCCACGGTAACCGGTGCGCGCGGCGAGCAGCTCCGCCGCCGGCCGCGCGACCTCCTCGAGCGCGTCGGCGATCCCGCGGTCGACGGCGGGGTCGAGCTCGATGCCGAGGAAGCCGCCGCGCGGGTCGGTCACCAGGCGATGCGGCTCGGCGAGCACCACCTCGCGCTCGCGGACCTCGCCGCACAGCCCCAGGTCGGCCACGCGATCGAGCCAGGGCTCGAACACCAGCGGCCCGAAGCGTTCGAACATGCGCCCGATCCGCTCGCGCAGCGGCCCGGCGATCGGGCTGCCGGTGCCATGCGCGCGGTCGCGGCCGGCGGCGGTCCACCGCGCCTTGCAGACCCACGGCTGCCCGGCGAAGCCGCCCACGTGAGCGTCGAGCTCGGCCAGCGAGCTGACCACCCGCGCACCGCGCAGAGCGACCCCGAGGATCTCGGCGATCGCGAGGGTTCCGGCGCGGTCGTTGGCATCGCGGGCGTTGGGGTCGGCCCACCGTAGCTCGACGCCGGGCGGCGGCTCGCCCACGCGCAAGGCCGGCGGCGTCCACCGGCGATGGGCGACCAGCCGCGCCGGATCGACCCGCGCCGGCACCCAGATCTGGTGCGCGCCCTCGCGGCCGGCCCGCCCGAGGTCGGCGGGGTCGCGATCATCGGGGTCGCGATCGGCGGGTTCGCGGTCGGCGGGGTCGAGATCGGCGGGGTCGCCGCTGGGCACGGGCTCGGGTGCGCACGCCGCGAACAGGGCCGCGTAGAGGCTGATCCGCTGGAGCACGGGCTCGGGTAGCGCCACGCCGGCCCACCCGGCCTCGCAATCGAGGTTGCCCAGCAGATTCATCGCGGCTGCCCGCTCGGCCGCGTGGGGGCGACCGCCTCGAGCGCCGCGATGAACGCCTCGTCAAAGCCGGCGCGGCGGCGCGCCTCGCGATCGAAGCGGGCGCCGCGGGCGCGCGCAGGGCCGAGCGGCGGGCGCACGTGGGCCAGGTACGATTGCCAGGGGTCGCGCTCGCCGGCGAGGCGGCGCAGCCACACCCAGCCGAAGTGGACGTGGCGGATCTCGTCGCTGTGGACCTGATCGAGCGCGCGGGCGGTCGCCTCGTCGCCGGCGGCGCGCGCGGCGTGGGCGTAGTCGCCCGCGAAATCGAGGTTGGCGTTCTCGAACGTCAGGTTCAGCGCGCACACCAGCTCGATCGGCCCCGTGAGGTGATCGAGCTTGTTCCAGAAGTGGCCGGTGACCGGGTGGTCGCCGAATTGCGCGCCGTGGGCGGCGAGGCGCTCCTGGTAGAGCGCGAAATGGCGCTGCTCGTCGGCGAGGATCGCGAGCAGGCCGCGGCGGAACGCGACCGGCGCGTCGGGAAACGCGAGCACGCCCCAGGCGAACAGCTCGATCGCCTGCAGCTCGTGGTTGGCCAGCGCGTGCAGGATGCGCGCGCGCTGGGCGGGGTCGCTCATGCCGGCGAGCGGCGGCACGCGGGCCTTCCGCCCCGGGACGATCGGCAGGTCGGCCGGGCGCCCGGGCGCGGCGATGCGGATCGGTGGGCGATCGTCGTCGAACGCGTCGTCGCCCAGCTCGGGCGGCGGCACGAGCTTGCCCGCGAGCGTGTCGCTCGTCACGATGAGCTCTGCGAAGTCGCGCGCCTTCACGCCGTACCTCGGGCGTACCACGATCGCGATCGCCAGGCCCGGGCGGATGACGGCGCTAGCTTCGGGAGCGGCGACGCAGCACGGCGAGCGCGAAGCCCAGGGCCAGCGCGAGCGAGCCGAGCGGCGGGCTGCCCGAGCCCGCGGCGCACCCCGCGAAGCCCTCGTCGTAGCCGGGCCAGCACACGCCGCCGCCCTGGCCGTCGTTGCGGCAGCCGAAGCCGCTCGGGCATTGGCCCGACGAGCACGGCTCGACGCAGTACTTGGCGCCGTTGTCATTGGCGCACTGCCACGAGCGGCAGTCGACCGCTGCGGTGCACGTCGCGCCCAGGCCGCCGACGACGCTCGGGCCCGAGACGCAGCGGCCGCCCACGCAGGTGTCGCCATCGCCCGGGCAGTCCGCGGCCGCCTTGCAGCCCGCGCCGACGATGACCTGGACCCGCGCGCGCCCGGCGGCGCCGACGATGTCGTACGCGGTGGCCTCGATCGTGTGGGTGCCGTCGGCGAGCGCATCGGGGCCGCTCGCGACGAACGGCGTGGCGGCAAGCGTGCTGACCTTGGCATTGCTTACCAACTGGGACCTAAAACCGTCTTGCGAACGGGCTACGGCATTTTCTACGGTTTCTCAGACGTGGTTTCGGGCACCGTGCTGACGATCAACCCGCCCTCCAAGATCATCATCACGCAGAACTCGAATCAGGTC
>DATIPJ010000105.1:0-13086 GCA_035472155.1 Kofleriaceae bacterium | reverse complement strand
CGGCGTGGCGCGCCCGGCTCGGTCGCCACTTCCCGGCGATGACGCTGGTCGGCGTCACCGCCCTGGTCGAGCCCGGCGCGATGATCGAGGTCCAGGCGACGGCGTACCTCGCCGAGCTCGGCGGACCCGGAGGCCCGGGAGGCGCGCGATGATCGAGCCGCGCACGTTCGCGTTCGATCTCACGCGCGGGATCGCGACGATCACGCTCGATCGCCCCGAGCGGCTCAACGCGCTGACCTTCGACGTCTACTGAGAGCTCGCCGAGAGCTTCGAGCAGCTCGGCCGCGAGGACGACGTCCGCGCGATCGTGATCACCGGCCGCGGCCGCGGGTTCTGCTCGGGCGGCGATCAGGACGACATCATCCACCACCTGCTCGGCCGCGACACCCCGGCGCTGCTCGCGTTCACCCGCGCCACCGGGCGGCTGATCGCGTCGATGCGCACCTGCCGGCGGCCGATCATCGCGGCGATCAACGGCACCGCGGTCGGGGCGGGCGCGGTCATCGCGTGCGCGAGCGACCTGCGGATCGCCGCCGCCAGCGCCAAGCTCGGCTTCATCTTCCCCCCGGTCGGGCTGTGCGGCGCCGACATGGGCATCATGTACCTGTTGCCGCGCATCATCGGCCTCGGGCACACGTCCGAGCTGCTGTTCTTCGGCGACATCATCCCGGCGACGCGCGCGCTCGAGATCGGCCTGGTCAACCGGGTCGTCGCCGACGGGGCGGCCGCGGTGGCGATGGCCCAGGAGTGGGCGGCGCGGCTCGCCAAGGGGCCGGCGTTCGCGCACGCGATGACCAAGCAGATGATCGAGAGCGAGCACACGATGTCGCTCGCCGAGGCGATCGAGGCCGAGGCCCAGGCTCAGGCCCTGTGCATGCAGCACCCGGACTTCGGCGAGGCGCACGAGGCGTTCAAGGCCAGGCGGCCGGCGCGGTTTCGCGGCGCCCCCGACGACGAGTAAGATCCACGCCATGCGGTTATCGAGCGACGACCTCCCGATGTTCTTTGGCGACAGCCACGGCAAGCTCGCCGAGCGGCTGCGCGCGGTGGTGCCCGACATCGAGGCGATCGAGGCGCCCGGCACCGGCGCCGACGAGGCGATGCGCGATCGCAGCGCGGCCGCGGCGCTGGCGCGGACCGGGCTGTTCGAGCTGGTGGTGCCGCGCGCCGGAGAGCAGGGGGCGCGCATCGACACCCGCTCGGTCTGCCTCGCGCGCGAGATGCTCGGCTACATCTCGCCGCGCGCAGATTCGATCCTCGCCGTGCAGGGGCTGGGTACGCACGCGCTCGGGCTCGCCGGCTCGGCCGACCAGCGCGCGGAGCTGCCCGCGTTCGCCGCCGGCCGCCGGGTCGCCGCGTTCGCGCTCACCGAGCCCGAGGCCGGCTCCGACGTCGCCGCGATCGCCACGCGCGCGACCCAGACCGCCACCGGCTACCGGCTCGACGGTGACAAGCTGTTCATCTCGAACCTCGGGATCGCCGACCACGCGATGGTCGTGGCGACCACCGAGCCGAGCCTGGGTCACGCCGGGCTCACCGCGTTCTGGCTGCCTCTCGACGCGCGCGGCGTGACGGTCAAGCCGCTCACCGCGATCGCCGCGCATCCGATCGGAGCGCTCGAGCTGCGCGACGTCAACGTGCCGGCGTCGGCGCGGATCGGCGAGGTCGGCCACGGCATGCGGCTCGCGCTCGGCACGCTCGACGCGTTCCGGGTCTCGGTCGGGGCGGCGGCCGTCGGCATGGCGCGGCGCGCGCTCGACGAGGCGGTCGGCTTCGTCACGCGGCGCTCGCAGTTCGGCAAGCTCCTGTCCGAGCAGCCGTTGATCCAGGCCCACCTCGCCGACATGGTGGTCGACCTCGACGCCGCGCGGCTCCTCGTGCTGCGCGCCGCCTATCTCAAAGACACGACCGGCGGCAAGGTCACCACCGAGGTCTCGATCGCCAAGCTCGGCGCGACCGAGGCTGCGCAGCGCGTGATCGACCGCGCGGTGCAGCTGTTCGGCGGCCGCGGCGTCATGGCGGGCGCCGTCGTCGAGCATCTCTATCGCGCGATCCGCCCGCTGCGCATCTACGAAGGCACGAGCGAGATCCAGCGCACCATCATCGGCCGCGCCCTCGCGCGCCAGGGCCGCGCCGAATGAGCGGACCGAGCGAAGCCCGGGGCGACACGCCGGAGGCGCGGTCGGCCCGGAACAGCGGAGCGAGGGACGCTCGGAATACAATGAGCGGACCGAGCGAAGCCCGGGGCGACACGTTTCCCGACGACTTCAACCTCGCCGACTACTTCCTGTTCGATCGCGAGCGCGAAGGGCGGGGCGGCAAGGTCGCGATCCGGTTCGGCGAGCGCAGCTGGACGTACGCCGAGGTCGCGGCGCGGTCGCGCGGGCTCGCGACCTGGCTGGTCGCGCACGGGCTCCGCCCCGAGCAGCGGGTCTACATCGTGTTGCCCGACGTGCCGCCGTTCGCATGGGCGATCTTCGGCACGCTCGCCGCGGGTGGCGTGGTCGCCATGGGCAACCCGATCGCGCCGCCCGACGACCTCGCCTATGTGGTCGAGTACGTGAAAGCGGCGGTGCTGATCACGACGCCGGCCGTCGCCACACAGCTCGCGCCTCGGCTGGCGAGCGCGTCGCACCTGCGCGCGGTCCTGCTCGCGCCCGACGCGGCGACCGGTGACGACCCCGAAGCGGACGCGCCGACGGACGATGCGACCGCCGCGATCGCGGCCGCGTTGCCGCTGACGATCGACGTCGCGTCCCTCGATTCAGCGATCGCGGCGCAGCGCCGGGCGGTGCTGCCGACCATCAAGCGCGATGATCCGGCGATCTGGCTGTTCACGTCGGGCTCGACGGGGCGGCCCAAGGCGGCGATGCACAGTCATCGCGACTTTGCGTTCAACACCGAGGTCTACGCCAAGGGCACCGTGGGCTATCGCGAGAGCGATATTGCGATCAGCGTGCCGCGGCTGTTCTTTGGCTACGCGACCGGGACCAACCTGTGGTTCCCGTTCGCCGTCGGCGCGACGGTCGGCCTGTTCAGCGAGCGGCCGACGGCGGAGTCGGTCGCGGCGGCGATCGAGCGCTACCGCCCGACGATCGTCACCAACGTGCCGACCATGCTGGGCAAGCTGCTCGATCTCGACGACGAGCGGCGCGCTGCGGGCGGCCCGGGCCTGGATCTGTCGTCGGTGCGGTTCCATCTGTCGGCCGGAGAGGCGCTGCCCGAGCCGCTGTTGCGCCGCTTCATCGAGCGGTTCGGCGGCGAGGTCTACGATGGCATCGGCAGCGCCGAGATGTTCCACATCTACTGCTCGAACCGCCCAGGCGACATCGTGCCCGGATCGCTCGGCCGGGCGGTCGACGGCTACACGCTCAAGATCCTCCCCGAGGACGCCGAGGGAGCGGGCGCGCCCGAGCTGCCACCCAACGAGATCGGTGTCTTGTGGGTGAAGGGCGACAGCGTCGCGCACGGCTACTTCCAGGACCGCGACAAGAGCTGGAAGACGTTCCATGGCCACTGGTGCCGCACGGGCGACCTGTTCCACATCGACGAGCGCGGCTATCTGTGGTTCAGCGGGCGCGCCGATGATCTGTTCAAGGTCGGCGGGATCTTCGTCGCACCGCGCGAGGTCGAGGACTGCCTGCTCGCCCACCCGGCGGTGTCGGCCGCTGCGGTCATCCCGGGCGACGACGCGGGCCTGACCAAGCCCAAGGCGATCGTGGTGCTGCGGCCCGAGGCGCGGGGCGGTGATCCGCGCGCGCTCGCCGACGAGCTCAAGGCGCATGTCCAGGGCCGCCTGTCCAAGCACAAGTACCCGCGGTGGGTGGTGTTCGTCGACGATCTGCCCAGGAACGACCGCGGCAAGGTCGACAAGAAGCTGCTGATCGAGTGCGACCGGCGCGGCGAGCTAACAGACGCCCGCTGACAGCCGCGACGAGCGGACCGATGTTCCCTGACAACGGCCGATGCCCGACCGCTCGAATGGGTCGACCGCGCGAGCGAATGCGCTACGATGCGAGCGACCGCGACGAACGACGAAGAACGAGCCCACGAAGATGACCGAGAAGTTTCTGGCGCGCCACACCACCAAGAGCTTGCGCGGCCTGCTCGCCGAGCGAAAGCCGGTGGTCGCGCTCGTGCCGCTCGGCTCGACCGAGCCGCACGGGCCGCATCTGGGCCTGGGGACCGACGTCGTGATCTCGGCGGCTGCGTGCGTTCGGGCGACGGAGATGTTCGCCAGGAAAGGGCCGCTGGCGGCGGTCATCGCGCCCGCCGTGAGCTACGGCGTCACCGAGTGCGCTCAGGGTTTTGCGGGCGCGGTCTCGGTGCCCGCGGCGGTGCTCACGGCGTACATCGCGGCGATCTGCGACGGGCTGCTCGCCCAGGGCATCCGCCACGTCTGCCTGGTCAACAACCACCTCGAGCCGGCGCACGACGCCGCGATCCGTGCCGTGCTCGCGGGCCGCGAGGGCAAGGTCAGCGTCGCGTGCCCGCTCACGAAGAAGTGGGCGCGCACGCTCGACGCCGAGTTCAAGAGCGGCGCCTGCCACGCCGGGCTCTACGAGACATCGATCATGATGGCGGCCGCGCCCGAGATGGTCGACGAGGCGGCGCGCGCCGCGCTCGCGCCGGTGCCGATCAGCCTGTCCAAGCAGCTCGAGGCGGGCGTCACGACGTTCACGGCGATGGGGATGGAGCTCGCATACGCCGGCGATCCGGCGGCGGCCTCGATCGAGGAGGGCGAGCGCATGATCCAGCGTCTCGCGGAGATGGTCGTGGGCGAGGTCCGCGAAGCGCTCGGCCTGCCGGCCTGAGTCCCGACGGATCGCGTGGGAGATGTCCGCGCTGAGCTCGGTCAGCGATGGCGCGGCGAGGGCAGCAGGCGCGCCGGCGGGAGGCCGCTCGCGCGCTCGCGCAGGAACATCACGCGCGCGCTGTGATCGACCAGGCGGCAGGTACCTGCGCCCGCGGCGACGGCGAGCACGCAGGCGAGGGCGCACATCACGGCCGCGCCGATCGCACCGCCGAGGGAGACCGGCAGCAAGAGCCCGAACAGAAGGCCGCCCGACAGGATGGCGATCGGCGGCGTGAAGATCAGCTTGGCGGCACGCCGGGTGACCGCTTCGTCATCCCAGTCGTGCTCGCAGCGGTCGCAGCGCTCGTCGAGCCGCAGCGCGTGCACCTCGCAACGCATCGTGTTGCACCGGCCACAGCACATCACCGGACGCGTCGCACATTCGATACAACCAGGTGCGTCCATACCTCCACTCTGCCCGTGGGGCTCGTGCCTGCAACTATTCTTTCATGGCAGGCGTAACGCCGACCGACGGTGCGGTGCGCCAAGCGCGCGACCTCAGGTGATGGCGCACGCATCCTCTCCGCACCACCCCGAGCCCCCTTGACCACTACCCGATGCGCGCCCGGCCGCGCCGCAAAGCGCGGCGGCGGGCGCAGCTCACTCCTTGATGCCGTGCTTGTGCTTGATCTGCTCGAGGACCTTGGCGTACTCGACGTCCCACGCCTGGGAGCCCTCTTCGAGGTTCTTGATCCGGTCGCGAACCTCCTGGTCGATCGCCTCGTCAAGCTGCATGTGCTTCTTGCAGATGTCCTTGATCTTGCGGCGCAGGATCGCGTCATCGGCAAACACTTCGTCGATGTGGCGCGAGGACATGAAGGCTTCGAGCATCTGGTTGGCAATCCAGGACAGGCCTTCTTCTCCGAGTCCGAATTCCTTTTGATCGGCGAGCTGGCGCTTCGTACGTCCGAGATGCGAGTAGGGAAGACCGCGAATCTCGAGTATGTCCTTGGCGCGCTCCGTCAGCTCTTTGTCGACACGGATGTACTCCTTGAGCACGGCCGCAGCATCGAGCTGCGCCTCGTTGCTGTCGCTGACCTCGATATCATTCGCCTGGGTCAGCGAGGTGATGATCTCGGCCGCGATGGTGTCGACCTTCCCTGGATACAGTCTCATTCTCGCGGCACTGTAGGGTCCGAACGCGTCACATGCAAGGCGCGCAGCAGACTCTCGCTGTCATTTTGTCGTCGATGTGCACCATCGCAATTCTCCTCGAAGTAGCCGCCGGCGCACCGCTCGTCCTCGCCGCAAATCGCGACGAAGTCTATGCGCGTCCCACGCGTCCACCCGAGTCACTCGGCGAAGGAATCGCGGGCGGTGTCGACGCGCTGTCGGGCGGGACCTGGCTCGCGATCCGGCGCGACGGTCGGTTCGCCGCGGTCACCAACCAGCGGGCGCTGGCGCCGGTGCCGCCGGGGCTGCGCTCGCGGGGACACGCCGTGCGCGAGCTCGCCCAAGCCCGAGACCCCGATGCGTACGTCGCGGCGCTCGATCCGACGAAGTACGCGAGCATGAACCTGGTCTGGGGCGACGCGCGCGGCGTCTCGATTGCCTATGTGCGGCGCGCGGGCTCGCTCGAGATCGAGGTGCTGCCGCCGGGGATTCACGTGCTGTGCAATGACCGGCTCGGCGCCGAGGGCTTTCCGCGCGGCGTGCGGCTCCACGATGCGATCGCCGCCGGCCCGCCGCGCTGGCCAGACCTCCGGCCCGTGCTCCAGACGGCGCTCGCCGATCACACGCGCCTCGCGCTGTCCGCCGTCGAGCAGCTCGGGTCGGCGACGCCGTCGCCGGGGCAGGGCTCGTCGGGCGCGGTGCCGGCGCCGCCGCGATTGGCGCCCGAGCTCGCGCGCGAGCTCACCGCGACCTGCATTCATTCGCCGCTGTACGGGACGCGCTCGTCGACGATCTTCGCGGCGCGCCCGGGCCAGATGCTGGCGTACCTGCACGCCGACGGGCCGCCGTGCACGGCGCCGTTCACCGATCGGATGGCGCTGCTGTGACCGAGCCTCGGCCACGAAAGCTGGTCGTCGCTGGGCTCGTGATCGGCGATGACGAGCGCATCCTGATTGCGCAACGCCGCGCAGATCAGGCGCTTCCCCTGCAGTGGGAGTTTCCCGGTGGCAAGGTCGAGCCGGGCGAGGCACCGGTCGCAGCGCTCGTGCGCGAGCTCAGGGAAGAGCTGGGTGTGACCGTCGCCGTGGGCCGGATCTGGGACGTGCTGTTTCACGCATATCCCGCGTTCGATCTGGTGATGCTGGTCTATGTGTGCCGGATCGTCGAGGGATCGCCGCGCGCGGTCGAGGTGGCCGACCTCGCGTGGGTCGCCGCGCCCGACCTGCCGCGATGGGACATCCTGCCCGCCGACCGTCCGCTCGTCGAGCGACTGGGCGTCGAGGGTATGCCGTCGCTGCGCGAATGAATCGCGCGATCGCGGGTGAATACCGGCGGGTGAATTGACCCTAAACGCCCCGGATGCCTACAATTCGCCGGATGGAAGGCCGCGCGAAGGTCACCAAGGAAGTCCTCTGCGAAGAGGCTCGCTTCATTTTGGCGAACGTCATGGCGGAGGCGCGCTACGGCCGGCAGAACCGCTACGACGATATCCGCCGCGTCTGCGAAGGCGCGGTCTCGATCCCGTTCGGTGAGTACATCGGGTTTCTCGAGAAATCCGGCTACCTGCGCCACGACCGCTCGACCGAGAGCCTCGAGGTCAGCCCGGACGGCGAGACCGTGGTCAACGGCGGCAATCTCGCCGAGTTCACCGAGCGCGCGGTGTCGCACTTCAAGAAGCTGCGCCAGAGCCGCGCGATGGCGGTGCCGGCCGCGGCCGTCACGATGACCCAGTCGGGCGTGATGAGCTCGGCCATTCCGTCGCGCGAGATCCGCGAGCAGTCGTCGGCGCAGCCGCTGCCGCGCAAGGATGCGAAGGTGGCGACGTCGGGCGGCCGGCCATCGGCCGTCGCGGGCGGCGAGATCCAGCTCAGCGCCGACATCGAGAACCGCTACGAGAAGCTGGCGTCGATCGGCTCGGGCGGCATGGGCACCGTGTACCGCGCGCGCCAGGTCGCCCTCAACCGCGAGGTCGCGCTCAAGGAGATCCGCGACCTGTTCGGATTTTTCAGCGAGGACCAGCGCAACGAGATCGTGCGGCGGTTCACCGACGTGGTGCGCGCGTGGGGCAACCTCGCGCATCCCAACATCCTGCCGATCCACGACGTCAACCTGTGGACCGAGTACCCCAACGTCGTCACCGAGCTGGCGCCCAACGGCTCGAGCCGGCGCCTGATCAACGACGCCGAGGAGATTCCGGTCGAGCTGGTGTTCAAGTACCTGCTGCAGACGCTGCACGCGCTGCGCGCGGCCCATGCGCAGCGGGTCTATCACCGCGGCCTCAAGCCCGAGCAGCTCCTGATCGATGCCTACGGCAACGTGAAGGTCTCCGACTTCGGCTTCACGCGTATCGTCGAGCGCGACCACGCCGTCATCCGCCAGATCTACGTCGGCATGGGCAACGTCGCGTACATGGCGCCCGAGCTGTACTCGGACCCGATGACGAGCGGCCCGCAGGGCGACATCTATGCGCTCGGCATCATCTTCTACGAGCTGTTGACCCGGAAGCTGCCGGGGCGGCGCTCGCCGATGCCGTCGCAGATCAACCCGAACCTGCCGCGCGGCATCGACGACATCTTCGACCGCATGACGCGGGACTCGCGCAGCGAGCGCTACGCCACCGTCGACGACATCCTCGATGACATCGACAAGCTCGAGGGGATGGACACGCTGCTCGGCTCGGGCGACCGCGTGCTGGTCGGCGACAGCCCGATGGCGTCGATCAAGTTCCGGCCCGGCGCCGAGGAGCCGCTGGTCGGCACGCCGGTCGAGGCCGAGGGCGAGGACGGCGACAAGAAGTCGTCGCATCGCCCGTACTCGTTCCAGCAGCGGCGCAACAAGAAGATCTAAGGAGACCGTATTTCATCCGGTCTCCTTGTTTCGATCGCCTCGCGAAGCGCTCGGCTAGGGAGAAACAGAGGTCACGCGGTCATCCGGTCGCGTGACCTCGGTTTCATGTCGGCGAGGTCGGGCGCACCGCAGAGCGACGTGCACGCACGGTGGGCATCTATACGGAAAAGACGGCTCGCATTCGCTCGCCTAGTCGAGCTTGAGGCCGAGGTTCGCGGCGAAGAACGCGAAGCGCTCGGTCTGCTGATCGATCGCCTGCGTGCGCGTGGTGCCGCCGCCGTGGCCGGACTTGGTCTGCACGCGGAGCACGATCGGCGCGGGACCGGCCTGCGCGGCCTGCATCGTGGCGGCGAGCTTGTACGAATGCAGCGGGGCCACGCGCACGTCGTGGTCGGCGGTGACGATGAACGTCGCCGGGTAGCGCGTCCCGGGCCGCACGTTGTGCAGCGGCGAGGTCGCGCGCAGCGCCGCGAACTCGGCCGGGTCGTCGGGCGAGCCCATGTCTTCTTGCCACCCGGCGCCCTCGCCGAACAGCTGGAAGCGCAAGAGGTCGTGGACGCCGGCGAGCGGGACGCAGGCACCGTACAGATCGGGCCGCATCATGAGCGCGCCCGCGACGAGCATGCCGCCGCCCGAGCCGCCGGTGGAGCCCAGGTGCGCGGGCGAGGTGTACTTGTTGGCGACCAGCCAGTCGCCGGCGGCGTTGAAGTCGTCGTAGGTGACGTGGCGGTGGGTGCGCATCGCGACCGTGTGCCAGGCCTCGCCGTACTCGCCGCCGCCGCGGACGTTGACCAGCACGAACACGCCGCCGCGCTCGAGCCACGCGATCATCGGGCCGCTGAACCGCGGCGTGCTCGAGATGCCGCCGAAGCCGTACGCGTTCATGATCGTCGGGTTCGAGCCGTCGAGCGTGAGCCCCTTGCGCGCCGTGATGAACATCGGGACCTTCGTGCCGTCCTTGCTCGGGAAGAACACCTGCTTGGTCTCGAACGCGCTGGGATCGAACGGCACGGTCGGCTGCTTCCACAGCGTGCTCTTGCCGGTCGCGAGGTTGTAGCGGTACACGGCGCCGGGCACGGTGAAGCTCGCGAACGTGTAGAACGTCTCCTTGTCGCCGGGGCCGCCGGCGAAGCCGGGCGCGCTGCCGATGCCGGGCAGCTCGACGTCGCGCAGCTTCTTGCCGCGCAGGTCGTAGGCGGTGACCGCTTGGTGCGCGTCCTGCAGCGTGGTGACGAGCAGCTGGCGGCCGACGATGTTGACGTCGAGCAGCGCGTCCTTGCCCTCGGGCAGGATCTCCTTCCAGCGCTCGCGTGCCGGGTTGTGGATGTCGATCGCGATCACGCGCTTGTGCGCGGCGTCGAGCGTCGTGATGAAGTACAGCAGTGGGCCGTCATTGCCGACGAACAGGTACTCGGCGTCGTATTGATCGATCAGGGCGACGGGCTTGCCGGGGTGCGCGAGGTCGAGGTACGAGATCAGCTCTTTCCCGCGGTCGCCGACCTCGCCGTCGCCGGTCGAGATCACGAGGTAGCGGCCGTCGGCCGTGGCTTCGAGCGCGAACTGCCAGCTCGGGTGATCGGTGCGCTCGTAGACGACCTGGTCCTTGTCGACCGGGGTGCCGATGCGGTGGAAGTACACCTTGCAGTCGTGGTCGGGCTCGACGAGCTCCTTGCCCGCGGGCGGCTGGGGGAACCGGCTGTAGTAGATGCCGCTGCCGTCGTGCGTGAACACCGGCTTGTAGTACTTGATGTGCTCGAGCTCGTCGGGCAGGTCCGTGCCGGTGGCGACGTCGCGGATGCGCCACTTGTGCCAGTCGCCGCCGCCGATCGCGAGGCCGTAGGCGATGCGCGCGCCGTTGTCGCTCGCCGACAGCCCGGCGAACGCCAGGCTGCCGTCGTTCGAGATCGTGTTCGGATCGAGCAGCACGGTCGGCTTGGCGTCGAGCAATGGTGCGGTGTAGAGCACCGCCTGGTTCTGCTTGCCGTCGGTGTGGGTCCAGAAGTAGTGCGCGCCGCGGCGGAACGGCGTGCGGTACGACTCGTAGCTGATGAGCTCGCCGATGCGCTTGCCGAGCGCCTCGCGGCCGGGCAGCGTCGCGAGGTACGCGTCGGTCAGCGCGTTCTCGGCGTTGACCCACGCGCGCGTCTCCTCGGAGTCCATGTCCTCCATCCAGCGGTACGGGTCGGCGACCTTGATGCCGTGATGGGTCTCGACGACGTCGCCGGCGCGCGCGGGCGGATACGCCAGCCCGGGGCGGCGTGCAGGCGCGGGCGATGCGGGCGCCGTCGCGGAGGATGCTGCGGGCGACGGCTGGGCCACAGCCGGCGGCGGTGTGGGCGCGGGCGCAGAGGCCGCGCAGCCGACCAGGAGGATCGCGAGCAAGGTACGCATGGCGGCTACCATACGCCTCCTGCAAACGACCGGTGCGCGGAATGGCTCCTGTGCGCGCTCGGTTCTCGCGACATGCCGCTTCGTCTCGATCCGGTAGTCACCGCGACGTACGTGGTGACGCTGGCGGCGCCGATCGCCGCATACGTCAGCATCCGGTTCGCGCGTGTGCTTCACCGCGGCGTCGGCCACCGGCATCTTCGCGGTCGTGTCCGTGCTGTAGGCGTCTAGAGCAACGACACGCCGAGCGAGCGAAGCTTGGCGGCGAGCAGGTCCGCCTCGCCCGCGTGGTTATAGAGATGCGCGGACACGCGGACCATCGGGCGGTCGGGGAAATCGACGATCGGGACCTCCCAGCCGCCGCGCAGGAGCTGCATCGTCACGTCGAGCGGCGCGGTGCCGGGCGGCAGGCGGATCGGCACCGCGGCCATGCAGCCGAGGTCGTCGTCGGCGGCGAGCGGGGGCGCGGCGGCTCCGTCGCGCAGCCGCCGGCGCATCTCGAGGGCGAGCGCGTGGTTGCGACGGTAGATGGCGTCCCAGCCGCCGCCCTCGGACGCGACGCTCGCGATCGCTGTCGGGACGCTGAGGTGCGAGGCCGGATCGTGGGTGCCGCTCCAGTCCAGCTCCGCGTGCAGCCGGTTGGGCGGGCCGTACTCGGGGCTCGCGCCGTGCGAGGTGACCACCGGGCGCCAGGGCGCGCCCTCGGCGACGGCGATGAAGCCCGAGCCCTTGGTCGAGCACAGCCACTTGTGGCAGTTGCCGACGTACCAGGTCGCGCCGACGGCGGCGACGTCGAGCGGGATCTGGCCGGGGACGTGCGCGCCGTCGACGATGGTCTGGATGCCGCGCGCGGAGGCGAGCGCCACCAGCTCGGCGATCGGCAGGATCAACGCGGTCTGGCTCGTGATGTGATCGAACAGCGCGACCCGCGTGCGCGGCGTGATCGCGCGGCGGGTCGCGTCGAGGAGGGCGCCGGCGTCGAACGGCAGGGGCACCGGGACGACGGTGATCGTCGCGCCGCGCGCCGCGGCGACGCGCTTGAGCTGGTTCATGCAGGCCCGGTAGGCGTGGTCGGTGGTGAGGATGTCATCACCGGCGGCCAGCTCGACCGAGGCGAGCGCGATCGCCACCCCCACGGTCGTCGCCGGGACGAACACCAGGCGCTCGGCGGGGGCGCGCACGAACCCGGCGAGGCTCGCCCGGGCGCGATCGAGCTCGTCCTGCCAGTCGAGCACCATGAACTGCATCGGGGCGGCCTCGAGGCGGGCGCGCCACGCCGCGGCGGCGGCCGTCACCGCCCGCGGACAGCCGCCGTAGGAGCCGTGATTGAGGTGGACCACGGTCGGGTCGAGCGACCAGCGCTCGATCGGAGAGACAGGCTCGATCAACTGCACGCCGAGAACATACCCAACTCGCAGCGAGCAGATCCCGAGCAGATCCCCTTCGCGTCGTTCTCGTCGAGCTTTTGCCTCGTTGGCGTAGATTGACGTGGTGATCGACCCAGCAGCGCAGGCGCGCCTCGAACGGTGGAAGCGGTCGCTCCTCGATCTCACGGCGGGCAACCGCCTGCTCGACGTCGACGTCAAGCGCGGCAGGACGATGGTGCCGTTGCCGTCGGCCGACCCGGTGCGGATTGCCGCGGCGCTCGCCGACGGGGACGCGCTCGTGCTCGTTGCGGATTCTGCGCCCGAAGGCGCGCGGCACCTGGTTGCCTCGCTGAGCGAGCAGGAGCTGGCGCGGCGGCTCGTGGCGATCCGGCGCGCGGCGCGCGCGCAGCTGGCCGACGGCGGCGTGCACACGCTGTGGCTCGGGCTCGGGATGCTCACCTGGTGTGCGGCGGTCGACGATGTGGCGTCCGGCGAGCTCGAGACTCGCCGCGCGCC
>DATIPJ010000104.1:0-16034 GCA_035472155.1 Kofleriaceae bacterium | reverse complement strand
TACCTGGTCCTCTACGTGCGCCGTCCGGGCTTTCAGTCGCAATTCTCGGCGGCGCTGGTCGCCCAGACCGAGTCCTCGGACCCGCTCGGCGCGGCGATCGCATGGGCCCGCGCCCACCTCGACGAGGCCGACGTCGAGCGCTTCGCCCGGCGCGCCGGCATGAGCCTGCGCACCCTGCACCGCCGCTGCCTCGACCGCCTGGCGACCACGCCGGCCAAGCTGCTCGACAAGCTGCGCGTCGAGCACGCGCGCACCCTGCTCGCCACCAGCGAGCTCGCGGTCAAGGCGCTCGCCGCCGACTGCGGCTTCGGCAACCCGGCGCGGATGAAGCGCGCCTTCGAGCGCGAGCTCGGCATGAGCCCGCGCGATTATCGCGTCATGCACAGCAGCTGACGCCGCGCTCGCCATCGGCGCGGCAACAGCGCCGCACGGCCTCTCGGCGACAGCGGCTCACTTCTTCTTGAGGTACGTCTCCCACGGGACGAGCGCCCAGGGATGGATCTCGGCCGCGAAGATGCCGTCCTTGACCGCCGGGTCCGCGGCGACGATGGACTTGGCCTCGGCCTCGTCGGCGGCCTCGATCGTGATGGCTGCGCCGGTGTTGTCCTCGAACGGCCCGGCGAGCTTCATCACGCCGCGGGCATGGAGATCGAGCATGTACCTTCCGTGCTCCTTGGGCGGCTGCTGCCGGATCGGCTTGCCCGCCACCCAGTGCGGCCCGGGGCGGTAGAGGACGAGATAGGTGGTCTTCATCGCAGGGCCTCCACGGGCTTCGGGCATGGGCGACCGCACGCTCGCGGCGGCGGCCACGAGCACGGTCACGACGACGAGTGCAGCATGCTTCATCGCGATCTCCTGCTTCGAGTGTACGCACGCCGGGCGCCCAACCAGCTGCACAGACCGTCCGGCGCCCCAAGACGTCACCGGCGGTGACTGCCATTGTCCATGTCGGCCGCGATCTTCCACGGGCCCTTGGGCGCCCGGCGCACGAGCAGGATGAACTTGCCGTCGTCGGGCTTGCCGACAGCGCCGGCGTACGCACCGACGATGTATCCGACGTCGCCCGCGGTCGCATACGCGAGCGCGCGGAGCGCGAGCGGGCCACCCGAGCCGGCGTAGGCGCGCTGGATCGCGTCGCGGCCGCGCACCGGCGGGTGGCCCGGTTGCAGCACGAAGCCGTCGTCTGTGAACAGGCGCGCGAGTGCCTCGGCCGAGCGTGCGGCCCAGCCGCGCTCGTAGTCGCGCAGGACGCGATCGAGCTCGGCGGGCAGCGTCACCGACGGCAGCTCTGTGTCGGGGCTCGCAGGCGCGGCGCCGGCAGCCGCAGGGGCGCTCGGCGCTGCGACCGCGAACACCGAGCGAAATGCCTGCACCGCAGCGACCGCGTAGATGGTGTTGTGGTGCTCGGGCAGCGCCTCGTAGCGCACGGTCAGGCCACTCGGCTTCGCCGTCCGGAACGCCTCGAGCAGGACATCGGCGCCGACGTACGTCGCGTTCTCCTCGGCGACGGCGAGGTACAGCTTCTTGGGGCCTGCAGACCAGGCGGCGAACCGGGCCGCGGCGGTGCGCACGACCGCCTGGTGGTTCCACCAGCCGCTCGGATCGACGGCGATGTAGATATCAAACATCTCCGGCGCGACGAGCAGCGTCTCGAGGACGAACAGGCCCGCCAGTGACTCGCCGACGATCGCCGACTCGGCGGTCGCGCGGTAACGCGCCGCGATCGCCGGCTTGAGCTCGTCGCGCAGGAACTGGCGGAACCGGTCGGCGCCACCGGCGTGCGGCGCGGCCTTCTGCTCCTCGGGGACGGTCGTCGGCCCGACGAGGTCGCGGCGCCGCTCGGTGTTCGGAATGCCGACGAGGATCACCGGCCGGATGAGCTCGTTCTTGATCGAGACATCGAGGCTCCCCAGGACGTGCGGGAAGTCTTCGTCCATGCCGCCGTCGGGCATGTACAGCACGGGACAGCGCGTGGCGCCCTCGGCACACGCAGGCGGCACCCAGACGTTGATCGCGCGGCGCTCGCCGAGGATCTTCGACTCGACGTGAAACGTCTCCCCCAGGGTGAGCGGAGATGTGCCCGCCGGCGATCCTGCAGGCGACGCCGCCGGCGCTGTGCTCGATGGCGCTCCCGATGGCGATGGCGATGCCGGCGGCGCGGACGCGGAGACGGCCGGCGGCCGAGTGGGCTGCGCGCAGCCAGCTGCGAGCACGGGAACGAGGGCGAACAGCCGCATGCACACCATGCGAACGAGCTTAGTACACGGCATCGCACGGGTGCGAGGCTCATACGCGCTTGCGACAGCGACCCGCTGCAGCGCGCGATGCCGGCGCTCGCCGAGCCGGCGAGGCTCGACATCCAATCTGTACGTGCGTATACACGATAGATGCCTGATACCGCCGCGCTCGCATCGATCATGCGAGAGCAATGCCCCGCCATCCGCGTGCGCACCGCAGGGCGAATGCTGGCGAGGTTGTACGACGAGGCGCTGCGCGATCTCGGGCTCGAGATGTCGCAGATGCCCGTGCTCGCCGCGTTCGCGATCCGGGGGGAGCGCGGGTTCCAGGTCACCGAGGTCGCCCGCGCGCTCGTCATGGATCGCACGAGCGTCACGCGCGCGATCCGGCCGCTCGAGCGTCGCGGCCTGCTCCGCGTCGCCCGCTCTCCCGACGACGCTCGCTCCAAGATCGTGCTGATCACGCGCGAGGGCGAGCGCACGGTGCGCGCGGCGTACCCGCGCTGGCAGCGGACAACGCAGCGAATCCGCAGGGCGTACGGCACAGGCCGCACCGATCGGCTGGCCCAGGAGCTCGACGCGTTGATCGCCGCCGGGCTGGGGCTGACCGTGCGTCGAGCACCCTCGCCTCGTGCGAGACCGTCTCGCCCGCCTCGCCGCGCCTCCCGTTGACAAGCCGATCGCCGGCGCAGATAGTACGTGCGTATACACTTATAGAAGTGCAATCTAGAGGGAACGAACCATGAAGCTCTACATGAACGCGATGTCGCCCAATGTCCGCCGCGTGCGGTTGACCGCAGCGGTGCTCGGCATCGACCTCGAGGAACAGAAGATCGACTTCGCCAAGGGCGAGCAGCAGGCGTCCGAGTACCTCGTGCTCAACCCCAACGGCGCCGTGCCCACGCTCGTGGATGGCGATCTGGTTCTCAGCGAATCGCGCGCCATCATGCAGTACCTGGCATCGAAGAAGCCGGAGTCGGGGCTGTTGCCGCGCGATGAGAAGGTGCGCGCCGACGTCACCCGCTGGCAGTTCTGGGATGCGGCGCACTTCTCGCCACAGCTCGGCATGGTGTTCTTCGAGAAGGTCGTGAAGCCCATGATCGGCAAGGGTGCCCCGGATGCGCAGCGGATCGATGACGCCCTGGCCAACTTTCGCCGCTACGGCGCCGTGCTGAACCGGCGGCTCGACGGCAAGGAGTACGTCGTCGGCCACGCCCTGACGCTCGCGGATCTGACACTCGCGTCCTCGCTGATGTACGCACAGCAGACCCAGGTGCCGGTCGACGATTTCCCGCACGTCCAGGCGTGGTTCTCGCGCATCAGCGCGCTCGACGCCTGGAAGAAGTCGGCACCCTAGCCTTCGCGGGGCAAAGCGCCCGCACCGCGGCGTGACCGCGGTGGCGGGTGTTGCTAGCCTGCGTGCCCATGACGCTCACGAGCAACGAGGCAGTGGAGAAGGTCGCAGTGGTCATGGGCGGTACGTCGGGCATCGGGCTCGCGACCGCGCGCGCGCTCGTCGAGGCAGGCGCGTGGGTCACGATCGCCGGGCGCAGCCAGGACAAGGGCGAGCAAGCCGTCGCGGCGCTCGGCCCGCGTGCCCGCTACGTGCGCGCCGACGTCGCGCTGGCCGATCAGGCGGCCGCGGTCATCGACGATGCGATGCAGCGCCGGGGTCGGCTCGACTGGGCGGTCAACGCCGCCGCGATCTCGGACACGCCGCCCGTGCGCACCGCCGATATCACCGAGGACGACTGGGATCGAACCATCGCTGCGGACCTCAAGGGCGCGTGGCTCTCCATGAAGTACGAGCTGAGGGCCATGCTCGGCGGCGGTGGCGGATCGATCGTCAACGTGTCGTCGGTGAATGGGTTCTCGGCGACACCGATGGCGGCCGCCTATTGCGCCGCGAAGCACGCGATGCACGGACTCTCGAAGACGGCGGCGGCGGAGTACGCGGCGCAGGGGATCCGCGTCAACGTCGTGTGTCCGGGTGCGCACCTCACGCCCATGCTCAAGAACGTGTTCGAGCAACGGTCGCCGGGGCAACCCGAGCTGGCCGAGGCCGCGTACCGGGGATTCATCCCGATGGGCCGCATCGGCGATCCCGCGGAGTGCGCGCGCGCCATCGTGTGGTTGCTATCGGATGCCGCATCGTATGTGACCGGCGCGGTGCTCACCGTCGACGGCGGGATCGCACTCAAGGTCGCGTGACGGCGTCGCGTCACGCGGGGCGCGCGACGACGAGGCGCAGGCCGACATCGAGCTCGTCGAGCGCACGCAGCGCGCCGTGCCGTGCGTCCCACGAGCCGTCTTCGAGGTCACGGCGAACCGCGGCGACCACGCGCTCGACCACGCGCGCATCCATCCGCGCGAACCCCGACGTCGCATTGCGCGCATCGGCGTCGAGCACGCGATCGGGATGCGCCCAGAACGCCCCGAGCATCCAGTCCTGGCAGTCGCGGGGCAGCGGCACCGTCGCGATCTCGACCTCGCCGCCGAGCCACGACGCCACCTGCGCCGGCGGCGGAAAGATCCCACCGTCGAGCGCCCCGAGCTCGGGGTAGTAGTCCTTCACCAGCCACATCTCGGCTGCCACCGCCGCGTCGTACGTCAAGATCACCACCGGCCCGCGCGCGACGCGCCGCAGCTCGCGCACGCCGCGCTCGCGCTGCTCGTCCCAGTGATGGATCGTGAGGATCGCCATCGCCGCATCGACCGCGCCGTCGCGCAGCGGCAGCTCGCTCGCGGTCCCGCGCAGCGCAGGCGCCAGCGTCGGCGGGCGCTGCGCCGCCATCACGTCGCTCGGCTCGATCGCGATCACGTGGCGATCAAGCGGCTCGTACGACCCGGTGCCAGCCCCGACGTTGACCACCGTCCGCGCGTCGCCGAGCGCCGCATGGATGCGCGTGCGCAGCCGCGGATCCTCGCGCCGTGTGCGGGCGTAGCCAGCCCCGATCATCTCGTAGCGCGGCCGTTCCATGACCCGATGGTGGCACGGCGCCAGCGCCCCGGCGCCGCCCGCACCAGCACAGCCCTGCCGTGCCGGGGCGGGGTCACGCCCGCCTATTGACAAATTATTTTGTCTATTGCATATCGGGAGGCGTGAACAGCTCGGTCGCCCTGGTCTCCGATGCCGCGAAGGCGCGCGCGGCGTTGACTCCGCTGCGGCGCGAGCTGCTCGAGCGGCTTCGCGAGCCGAGCTCGGCGGCCAGCCTCGCCGGCCAGCTCGCGATCCCGCGCCAGAAGCTCGGCTACCACCTGCGCGTGCTCGAGGAGGCCGGCCTCATCAAGCTGCTCGAGGAGCGGCCGCGGCGCGGCTTCGTCGAGCGCGTGCTGGTGGCGTGCGCCGACACCTTCGTCCTCGATCCGGGCCTCGTGCAGGGCGCCGAGCCGCGGGCCGGCGACGCGCAGGACCGCCACGCGTCGGAGCACCTCGTGCGCACCGCGGCCGGCCTCGTGCGCGACGTCGCGCGCATGCGCGAGGAGGCCGACCGCGAGGGCAAGCGCCTGCTGACGCTCACCGTCGAGGCCGAGCTCACGTTCGCCACGCCGGCGGACTTCGACGTGTTCAGCGAGCAGCTCTCCGACGCGATCACGGCGCTCGCAAAGCGCTACGCCGCATCTCCACTGCGCAAGGGCGGCCGCCGCTACCGGCTGGTCGCCACCGCGCACCCCGCTCTCCAGACCAAGGCAACGAAGAGGAACCCATGACGACATTCTCGCGGGCACTGATCGAAGTCACCATCGCGGCACCGGCGGACGAGGTGTGGAGGTCGCTGCGCGACCGAGAGCGCATCGCGCAGTGGTTCGGCTGGGATACCGAATCGCTGGGGGCCGAGATCGACTACATCTTCTTCGACCACGCCAGCGGCGACGACGCCACGCGCACGCTCGCCTTCGGCCGAGGCGACCGCATCGAGGTCGAGCCGCGCGGCGCCGGCTGCGTGCTGCGCATCGTGCGCCCCGCCCCGACCGCGGACCACGACTGGGAGGACATCTTCGAGGACGAGACCCAGGGCTGGATCGCGTTCCTCGTGCAGCTGCGGTTCGCGCTCGAGCATCACACCGCCGACAAGCGCCGCACGCTGTTCCTCTCCGGTGCGCCGAACGCGGCGAACCAGCCGCTCGCCGCCGGCGCGCTCGGCCTTCCTGCGAGCGGCGCGCCGGGCACCACCTACGCGGTCACCGCCCCGACGGGCGACGCGCTCGCCGGCCGGATCTGGCACCGCGGTCGCCACCAGCTCGCGCTCACGGTCGACGGCGTCGGCGACGGCCTGCTCGTCGTGATGGACCGCCCGCCCGATGCGAAGAAGCCGCACGGCCACAGTCAGCTCATCTTGACGACGTACGGCCTGTTCGATCGCACGTTCGACGAGCTCGCGGCGCGCTGGCGCACCTGGTGGAGCGAGCGCTTCGATCACACGATGCCAGGCTGCTGACGCGCGAGTGCCGCGCGCCGCGGCTACTGCTCCGTGAGGTGGATCGAGCCGTCGCCGGTGCGCACGACGATCGGGGGGCCACCGCCGTTGAGGTCGCCCTCGGCGTGCGAGCCGTTGATGCGCGCGAGCGGGATCGCGGAGTGCACGCTGCCGTCACCGGTGCGGGCGTCGAGGTGAGCGCCGAGGTCGCGCGGCAAGGCGAGCGCGACGCTGCCGTCTCCCGTGTGCAGGCGCCAGGGCTGCATGACGCGCGAGCCCGGCCAGACGCTGGCGGTGAGCTTGCCGTCGCCGGTCTCGACCGCGAGGGCGTCGAAGCGACCCTCGAGGCTCACGCTGCCGTCGCCGGTGCTGGCGTCGATCGCGCCGTCGAGGTCGCGGCCGGTGATCGAGCCGTCGCCGGTGTGGAGGCGGATGCGGCCGCGCGCGCCGCGGACGGCGACGCTGCCATCGCCGGTGCGGACGTCGACGTTGCCCGCGACGGCTTCGACCTCGACCGAGCCATCGCCCGAGCGGACGTCGACGTCGGCGTCGCGCGGCACGCGGACATCGATGTGCAGGCTGCGGCGCGTGAGGTTGAAGAAGTGCCACTCATGGTGCGTCTTGGCGACGATGTCGACGTCGCTGCCGTGCGGGATCATCGACAGCTCGAGGTCGCGTTGCACGTCGTAGCCGCTGGACTGGACCTGCATCTCGACCTGTGCGACGTCGGCGGTGACGACGCGCACGCTGCCATCGTCGGCGGCGATCCGGACGTGGATATGGCCCACCACGGGCACCGGGGGCATGGTGGTGGCGATGCGCGGCCCGCCACTGATGCAGCCGGTGGCGAGCACGAGGCCAGACAGGATTCGAAGCGTCATGAAGAGCCTTTCGGTGGCGGTCGCTCAGGGTGCCCGCAGGGGCCCCTGGCGTTCAAACACCGCTCGGCCCCCTGGGTGACACCGTCATCGTGTCGGTTCGCGCGATGCCGGTGCGTGGCTCTGGGTGTAGTGCTGGCGGAGCAGGTCGAGGCCGAAATCCCCGCCGCCCGGCTCGCGCGCGTGCCAGACGGTGTGAACGTGGTTTGCGCTGCCCTGGGTGTTGTCGAATTCGTAGAGGAAGCTCGCGCCGGTGATCCGGAAGTAGTGCGGCTGGCCCGCAGCGGCAGTCCCGGCCCAGGTGAACACGAGGTCGGCGGGAGCGGCGGCGGCGATCCGGGCGCGCTCGCGGTCGGCCAGCTCGCGCGGCAGGCTGCCGGCGACCTCGTCGAGCAGCGCGTCGAGCAGCTTGCGCTGCGGCGCGGTCATGCGATCGGCGCCCAGGCCAGGTAGCGCCGTGAGCTTCGCGCCGGGCGGGGTCAGGATGTCATCGGGCGCGGCGGGCTGGAAGACGGCGATCTTGCGCTGCGTGATGTCGAGGCTTCCGAACAGCTGGAAGCCGAGGTCCTCCTCGCGGCCGAGCACGCGGGTGTCGGCGAGCAAGAAGCCGCTCGGCACGCGCGCCGGGTTGGCGCCGAAGAACGCGGGCGACTCGACCGGGCGCACGCCGTCGACCAGCGTCAGGTTGAGCGAGAGGTGGTGACCCTCGAAGCGAAAGCCCCAGGTCGCGGACGTCGACGGCTCGCCGAACACGCAGATGAAGTACGCGCCCGCGTCGCGGATCGAGCTGCCGTCGCGCTTCCGCAGCACCTCGTCGAGCGCCATGATGCTGGTCGCCTTGAGGAAGCCGCGGCGGCTGAGCGCGGTCGACAGAAAGCCGTAGGCGAGCGAGCGCTGGGCGTCGTTCAGCTCCTTGAAGGCGATGCCCGGGCGCGGCTGCGGCACGTAATGCCAGCGCAGCCGCTCGTCGGAGGTCACCGCGAACACGGCGCGCGCCCGCTGCGCCGGCGTGAGGGCCGACAGGAACCGGCGCGCCGAGTCCGCCATGTCCGCCGACAGCGCCAGCTCGGTGGTCACCGGATCCACCGGGCGCTGGGCGAGCGCGACCGCAGCCGCGATCCCGACGACGAACATGGCCACCAGCACGGGGGGAAACCTGCTCGACATGTTGCTCCTCGCCGCGCCCCGGCCGCGAACATGGCCACCGCGATCGGGGGAAACCGTGCCGATGTGCGCGGCTGCGGCACGCCGCTAGCTTGCCGCACCGAGCGCGGCCGTCCAGTCGATTTGCAGCCAGTGGTCGCCGACGCCGCCGAGCGGCGCCGTCGAGGCGCCACGGGATCGCCTGCGTCGCGGGTGCCGGCGGCGCTTGCTATGGTGCGGCGTGTCCGATTCGCTCGCGCAGTTCGGCGCCGCCGCGCGGACGTGGTTCGCGCAGAGCTTCGCGCAGCCGACCGCGGTGCAGGAGCGCGGGTGGGCGAGCATCGCCGCCGGGCATCACACGCTGATGCTGGCACCGACGGGGAGCGGCAAGACGCTGGCGGCGTTCCTGTGGTGCCTCGACCGGCTGACGCGGCTGCCGCCCGATGCCGCCGAGGGCACGCGCGTGGTGTACGTGTCGCCGATCAAGGCGCTGGCGTACGACATCGAGCGCAACCTGCGCGCGCCGCTGGCGGGGCTGCAGCGACTGGGCGCCGGCGCGCAGATCGCCGTCGACGTGCGGACCGGGGATACCTCGCAGAAGGACCGCGAGCGCCAGCGCAAGCAGCCCGGGCAGATCCTGATCACGACGCCCGAGTCGCTGTATCTGGTGCTGGCGAGCCGCGCGCGCGAGCGGCTGCGCAGCGTGGAGACCATCATCGTCGACGAGATCCATGCGCTGGCGCCGAGCAAGCGCGGGGTCCACCTGGCGCTCACGCTCGAGCGGCTGTGCCACCTGGTGACCAGCGCAGGCGGCGCGGAGCCGCAGCGGATCGGGCTGTCCGCGACGCAGCGGCCGCTGGTCGAGGTCGCGCGCTACCTGGGCGGCGACCGGCCGGTGGAGATCGTCGACGCGAGCGCCCCGCCGGCGATGGACCTGGCCATCGTCGTACCCGCGCAGGAGATGGACCACCCCGGGACCGCGGGGCGCGACGGCGGCGGGATGTGGCCGCTGATCTATCCCCGGCTGCTGGAGATGATCCTCGCCCACCGAACGACGATCATCTTCGTGAACTCGCGGCGGCTCGCCGAGCGGGTGTCGCAGCAGCTGACCGAGCTGGCGGTGGCGACCGGGGTGGCGCCCGGCGCTGGCGCCGGTGGCAACGGCGAGAGCGCCGAGCTGGTCCGCGCGCACCATGGCTCGGTCGCGCGCCACCAGCGGCTCGAGATCGAGGAGGCGCTCAAGGCCGGCCGGCTGCGCGCGATCGCGGCGACGTCGTCGCTCGAGCTCGGCATCGACATGGGCACGGTGGACCTCGTGATCCAGGTCGAGTCGCCGGGCGCGGTGTCGCGCGGGCTGCAGCGGATCGGGCGCGCCGGGCACCACGTCGGCGGGGTGAGCATCGGGCGCATCGTGCCCAAGTTCCGCGGCGACCTGCTCGAGGCGACCGTGGTCGCGCAGCGCATGCTCGCCGGCGAGGTCGAGAGTGTCCGCGTTCCGGACAGCGCGCTCGACGTGCTGGCGCAGCAGATCGTGGCGATGGTCGCGGTCGATGCCTGGCGGGTCGACGAGCTCGAGCAGCTGATCCGGCGCACCGCGAGCTACCGCGAGCTGTCGCGCGCCGCGCTGACCGGCGTGCTCGACATGCTGGCCGGGCGCTACCCGAGCGATGAGTTCGCCGAGCTGCGCCCGCGGCTGACCTGGGACCGCCAGACCGACGTGCTGGTCGGCCGCAAGGGCGCGCGGCTGCTCAGCGTGGTGTCGGGCGGCACGATCCCCGACCGCGGGACGTACGCGGTGCACGCCGGCGAGGGTGGGCCGCGGGTCGGCGAGCTGGACGAGGAGATGGTGGCCGAGAGCCGCAAGGGCGAGACGTTCTTGCTCGGCGCGACGACCTGGCGGATCGAGGACATCACGCGCGACCGCGTGATCGTCTCGCCCGCGCCCGGAGAGCCCGGCAAGATGCCGTTCTGGCGCGGCGAGGGCCCCGGCCGGCCGATCGAGCTGGGGCGCGCGCTCGGCGAGTTCTGCCGCACGCTCGACGATCAGCTGGCGCACGACCCGGCGGGCGCGCATGCCTGGCTGACCGAGGCGTGCAAGCTCGATCGGTTCGCCGCCGACAACCTGATCGCGTACCTCGGTGACCAGCGCGCGCAGACCGGCGGCCTGCCGACCGACCGCGCGATCACGATCGAGCGGTTCCGCGACGAGCTGGGCGATGTGCGCGTCTGCATCCTGTCGCCGTTCGGCAGCCGCGTGCACGCGCCGTGGTCGCTCGTGATCGCGCGCCAGCTCGAGGCCGAGCTCGGCTATCCGATCCATCCGCTGTACACCGACGATGGCATCGCGCTGCGGTTCGCCGACGGCGACCTCCTGCCGACCGACGATCAGCTGGTGCCCGATCCCGACGACGTCGAGAACGTGCTGGTCGAGGAGCTGTCGCGCTCGAGCGTGTTCGCGAGCCACTTCCGCGAGAACGCCGCGCGGGCGCTGCTCCTGCCGCGCCGCCGCCCCGGGCAGCGCACGCCGCTGTGGGTGCAGCGGCTGCGCGCGCAGCAGCTGATGGGCGTCGCGCTCCGGTTCCCGGCGTTTCCGATCACGCTCGAGACCTACCGCGAGGTGCTGCGCGACGTGTTCGATCTGCCTGCGCTGCTCGACGTGCTGCGCCAGATCCGCTCGCGCGCGATCCGGATCGAGCCGGCGGCGACCGAGGTCGCGTCGCCGTTCGCGCGCTCGCTGGTGTTCGACTACGTGGCCGCGTTCCTCTACGAGGGCGATGCGCCGCTCGCCGAGCGCAAGGCGCAGGCGCTCACGCTCGACCGCAACCTCTTGCGCGAGCTGATCGGCGGCGGCGAGCTGCGCGAGCTGCTCGATCCCGACGTGCTCGCCGAGGTCGAGGCCGAGCTGCAGCAGCTGACCGACGAGCGCAAGGCGCGCTCGGTCGACGAGGTCCACGACCTCTTGCGGCGCGTGGGCGACCTCTCGCTCGACGAGATCGCTGCACGCACGGTCACCCCGCTCGAGGGGCTCCCGCCGCGGGGTGGCGCCCCAGCGGATGGGCCAGGTGCGCGGGCGGATGGGCCAGGTGCGCGGGCAGATATCGTCGAGGCCGTCGAGGCGCTGGTCGTGAGCCGGCGGGCGGCGCGGGTCCGGATCGCCGGCGCGCCGCGCGTGATCGCCGCCGAGGACGCCGCGCGCTACCGCGATGGGCTCGGCGTGCAGTTGCCCGCGGGGCTGCCGGCCGCGCTGCTGGAGCCCGTCGCCGGCACGGTCGGCGGCGCGGGTGGCCGCGCGGGCAGCGAACAGGAGGCGTTCCTGTCGCTCGTCGCACGATGGGCGCGCACGCATGCGCCGTTCACCGCGGCCGAGCCCGCAGCGCGCTGGGGGCTGCCCGCTGCGCAGATCGAGCCGGTGCTCGCGCTGCTGGAGGCGCGCAACCAGCTGGTGCGCGGCGAGCTGCGGCCCGGCGGCAGCCACAAGGACAGCTGCGATCCGGAGGTCCTGCGCCAGCTGCGCCGCCGCACGCTCGCGAAGCTGCGCGCGCAGGTTGCGCCGGTCGGCGCCGCCGCGTTCGCCGCGTTCCTGCCGCGCTGGCACGGGCTCGATCAGCCGCGCCGCGGGGTCGGCGCGCTGCGCGACGCGATCGGCCGGCTCGAAGGCGTGGCGCTGCCGTTCTCCGAGCTCGAGGCGCGCATCCTCCCTGCGCGCATCCTGGATTACCACCCGCGCATGCTCGACGAGCTCGGCGCCGCCGGTGAGCTGGTCTGGGTCGGTGCCGGCGCGCTCGGCACCAAGGACGGCCGCGTGATCCTCCTGCGCCGCGATCGCGCGCTCGCGCTCGCCCCCGATCCGCAGCCGCTGGCACACGGCACGGCCGTGCACGATGCGATCCTCGCGCACCTGGCGCAGGTCGGCGCGTCGTTCCTGGTGGCGATCGAGCAGGCAGTGGCCGGGGCGATCCCGCGCCCCGCGCGCCCCGAGCGCTTCGAGCCGCGCGACCCATCGGCGCGCAGCAGCGGGCACGCATCGGTCATCGCCGCGCTGTGGGACCTGGTCTGGGCCGGCGTGGTCACCAACGACACGTTCGCGCCGCTGCGCTCGCTCGGGCAGCCGGCCGGTCGCCGGTTCAGCGCGCACGCCGCGTTCGGCGGGCGGTGGTCGCTGGTGACCTCGCTCGGACCCGCGCCCACGACGACGATGCGCGCGCTCGCGCAGGCCACGGCGCTGCTCGAGCGCTGGGGCATCGCGGGCCGCGCCACCGCGCGCGCCGACGACCTGCCCGGCGGGTTCTCCGCGATCGGCGACGTCCTGCGCGCGATGGAGGACGCGGGCACGGTGCGCCGCGGCTACTTCGTCGAGAGCCTTCCGGGCGCGCAGTTCGCGTGGCCCGGCGCGATCGATCGCCTGCGCGAGGCGCCGCGCGGCGACGCCCAGCGGGTCGACGTGCTGCCCGCGGTCGATCCGGCGTGCGCCTGGGGCAGCGCCCTGCCCTGGCCGCCGCTCTCGGATCCCGGCGCGCGGCCGGCCCGCCGCGTCGGCGCGACGGCGATCCTCGTCGACGGCGAGCTCGCGGTGTGGCTCGAGCCCAAGGCGCGGCGGATCGTCACCGGCCCGTTGCCCGCCGAGTCGATCGAGCTCGCGCTCGCCGTCGGGCTGCCGCGGATCGCCGCGCGGGCGCGCCGCCGCGAGCTCCTCATCGAGCTGATCGACGGCGTGGCCGCCGGTGAATCGCCGCTCGCGCGCGTGCTGCTCGCCAACTCGGCGCGCGCCGACTACCGCGGCCTCGTGGTGCGCGCGCAGCCCTCGGCGATCCCGCCGCCATCGCCTACTTCGATAGGCACTCCGATAACGCCTTCCATCACTGCGCGGCCGACGAGCGCAGCCACCGCCGCTGCGCCGCCGCCAACGCCGTTGGCACCCGCGCCCAAGCTCGCGCCCAAGCTCGCGGCCGAGCCCGAGCCCGGGAACGAGGCCGAGCTCGATGGGCTCGATTTCGACGCCGAGCCCGAAGGCCCCGAGGCCGACGCTGACCTCGCAGACACCGGTGCAGAGCCGGACGCCGAGGGTGACTTCGACGCCGACGCGTGAGCGCGCACCACCGCGCCGCCGACGTCACTCCGGGCCGAGCGTGAAGTACACCGACGCGCCGCGGCCGACCTCGCCCTCGGCCCAGACCTTGCCACCGTGGCGCTGGACCAGCCGCTGCACCGTCGCCAGGCCGATGCCCGTGCCCTCGAACTCGTGGGCCGGGTGGAGCCGCTGGAACACGCCGAACAGCCGCCCGGCCTGCGCCTGATCAAAACCGACGCCGTTGTCGCGCACCACGTAGGTCCCGGGCTGGCCGGGCTGCGCCGCGAGCTCGACCCGCGCGTGCTCGCCCTTGCCGGTGAACTTCCACGCATTGCCGAGCAGGTTGGTGAGGACGATGTCGAGCGCGCGCGGATCGGCCATGACGGTCAGGCCATCCTCGACGACGGCCTCGACCTCGCGATCGGGGTGCATGAAGCGCAGCCGCCCGATGACCGCACGCGCGAGCAGCGACAGGTCGACGCGCTCGCGCCGCAGCTGGGTGCGGGTGACGCGCGAGAAGTTGAGCAGGTCGTCGATCAGGTGACCCATGCGCTGCGACGCGCGGTGGATGTGGGTCAGGTACTCGAGCCCGCCCGGGTCGAGCTGCTCGGCGTGGTCGTCCTGCAGCGCCTGGCTGAACGTGGCGATGCTGCGCAGCGGCGCTCGCAGATCGTGCGCGACGGAGTAGCTGAACGCCTCGAGCTGCTCGTTGATCGCCTGGAGCTCGGCGATCCGCTCGTCGACGCGACCCTCGAGCTGCTCGTGCAGCCGCGAGCGCTCGCCGGCGATGTACGCATCGCGCTCGGCGATCTGCCGCTCCGCCGCGCGCCGCCGCATCTCGGAGCGCGCGTGCGCCATCGCGCTCCACCCCAGCACGGCAAGCAGCGCTCCCGCCCCGCCGGCGATCAGCCACAGGACGCTCACGCTCGCGTCTGTGGCGCCATCGGCCGCCCGGTACAGCACGGCGAGCGCCACCGAGACGACCGCCGCCGCCGGCAGCCGCCTCACCACGTCCGCGACCGGCGAGTCGCTGGCGACGAACCCGATCGCCTTGCATCGCGACCGCGAGGCGGCGACCACGCCGGGCCAGTACCGTGCGATTCGTCCGTTCACCATGTATCGATTGCGCGGTTCGACGCGATCGCCTATCGGCGTACTCACGATCTGGCTGTAGGCGCCGGGACGATTGTCGTGCCCGTGTCCGTCCTACAACGGCGAACGCGCTGTCAGCTGCCGACGCCGCCGAGCCGTTCCGCCGGAAACTTCAAGGGAACGATGACGCTTACGACCGTGCCGCGCGGCGAACGCCGCTTGATCGTGCAGTCGCCGCCGAGCCGCCGCGCCCGCTCGCGCATGCCGAGCAAGCCGAGCGTGGCGCCGCGCGGCCCGATCTCCGGAACGCCGACGCCGTCGTCGGCAATCTCGAGGTGCAGCCGGCCGTGGTCGAGCCGGATCGCGACATCGACGTGCATGGCCTCGGCGTGGCGCGCCACGTTGGTCAGCGACTCCTGGAAGATGCGAAACAGGTTGGTGGCCAGATCGCGGTCGAGCTGCAGGTCGGACAGGTTCGAGCGCACGGTGCACGGCGTGCCGGTGCGCCGCGCGAACTCCTCGGCCTGCCACTCGATCGCAGCGCCGAGGCCCACGTCGTCGAGGATGCCCGGCCGCAGGTCGGTCGAGATCCGGCGGATCGAGCCCAGGATCTCGTCGGTCGCGTGCGCCATCTCGTCGAGCTTGCGGTCGAGGTCGCCGTCGTGGATCCGCCGGCGCAGCCAGCCCAGGTCGAGCTTGAGCGCGGTCATCGCCTGGCCGAGCTGATCGTGGAGGTCGCGCGCGATCGACGTGCGCTCCTCCTCGCGGGCGGCCTCGATGCGCGCCGCGAGCGCGCGATGCTGCTCCTGCAGCGTCCGCCGCTCGAGGACGATCCCGGTGACATGCGCGGCGCGCTTCATCAGCTCGCGCGCGGCATCGTCGGGCGTGCGCGGCTCGCGGTGGTAGAGCGCGAACGTGCCGAACACGCGCCCGTCGTCGCCCAGGATCGGGAACGACCAGCACGACCGCAGGCCGTGCTCGCGCGCGAGCGACCGGTAGGGCTCCCACAGCGGATCGCTGTCGATGTCGACCACCACCACGGGCTCGCGGCGAAACATCGCCGTGCCGCACGAACCGGCGCACGGGCCGATCGGCTGGCCGTCGATCGCGAGGTTGTACGCCGGCGGCAGGTTCGGCGCGGCCCCGTGGCGCACCTTGGTGCCGCTCTCGTCGAGCAGCAGGATCGACGCGATCGTGC
>DATIPJ010000103.1:0-13214 GCA_035472155.1 Kofleriaceae bacterium | reverse complement strand
CCCGCATGGATGACGATCCTGCTGACCTCGAGATCGCCGCCGAGGCGCGTACGCTCCGGCCGTCATAGCGCGATGACTTCCCGCGGTGGATCGCGATCTATCCTGCGCGCCACCGGCTCGTGCACGAGCTCGCCACGTTCGAGCGTCACGATCTTGTCGGTAGGCCGGAGCGCACCGCGGTCGTGCGTGATCAGCACGATCGCGCGGCCGCCTTGCCGCGCTCGCAGCTCGGCGAGGATCCGCTGCTCCGCCGCCTTGTCGATCGCCGATGTCGGCTCGTCGAGGAGGAGCACGCGGGCTTCGGTGCGAGCAAAGCAGCGAGCGACCGCGAGCCGTTGCCATTGGCCGCCCGATAGTCCCACCCCGCCGGGCACGCCGGGCACGAGCTCAGTCTCCGCACCACGCGGGAGATCCGCGATCACCTCATCGGCGGCGCTCGCTCTTGCCGCTGCTGCGAGCTGCGCCGGATCCGCCCCGAGCGTCGCGTTGGCGCCTGCGGTCAACGGATAGTGCGCGAAGTCCTGGAACACGACCGCGAGCTGCGAGCGCAGCGCCGCCGGATCCCACGCGCTCAGCGGCACACCGCCGAACGTGATCGCACCCTCGATCGGCGCGAGCAGACCGCACAGCAGCTTCAGCAGCGTCGATTTGCCATCGCCGTTGCCTCCGACGATCGCCACGAAGTCACCCGGCGCGATTTCGAGATCGATGCCGCGCAGCGCCCATGCGCTCGCGCCGGGATAGCGGAAACCGACGCCGGACAGGCGCAGCGTGTGATCTGCGCCCGCCGCCACGCCTGCGGTGAGGCGCGCTGGTACCTCGTCGATCAGCTCGAACAGCGCGCGCAGCCGCTCGCGCCCGTCGGCGACCGCGCGCAGCGACAGCAGGATCGTCGTGGCGAGCCCCTGCATACCGGTGAAGCTCATGCCGTACAGCGTCAGCTCGCCGACCGTGAGCTCGCCGCGCACCGTCAACACCGCCATCCCGAGGTACACGCCGTTGATGACGAGCGTCGGCAGTACCTGGCCGGCGAGCGACGCCGGCAACGAGCGCAGCCAGATCCGCAGCTCTGCGCGGGCGATGCGGGCGCCGATCGAAGTCGCGCGATCCGCGAAGCGCGGCACGACGCCGTAGAGCCGATTTTCCGCGGCGAGGGGCTCGGATAGGATCGTATCGCGCAGGTAGCGCACCGTTCGCTGGTCGCGTACGAGCTCGCCGGCCGCTTCCTCGTGTTCGCGGTTCCGCCGCCGCTCGACCACCGCGCCCGGCACGATGAGCACGAGCAGCAACAGCGCCCACGGGCTGAACGCCGACAGCAGGATCGCGTAGCCCGCGAGGCTGATCATCCCGCGCAGCACCGAGAACGCCTCGTTGAGCAGCGTCAGCGCACCGGTGTCGGCGGCATGGCGCGCGCGATCGAAGCGATCGAGCGCATCTGGATCGTCGAGCTCTGGGAGCGAACGTGCGCCGATCCGATCCGCGAGCAGCGCGTGCAGCTCGAGGCGGAGTCGCCCGCGGAGGAGCATGCGCGCCTCCAGCGCGAGCCGCGCGGCGAGGAGCGTGGCGGCCGCGATCGCGAGCTCGCACAGGATCCAGCGCACGATCGCGTCGCGATCGCGGGCGATCACGGCATCGGCGGTGAGCTTGCCGACGAATGCGAACCCAGGGGGCAGCAAACCTTGCGTGACGACACCGAGGAGCCACGCGACCGCGAGCCGGCGATGCGTGCGGAGGACGAGCTTTACGCTGCGGCCGAACATCAATCGAGCGGCCCGTCGAAGTCCGCCTTCACGTAGTGATAGAAGTGGCAGGTCATCAGCTGTCCGGTGAACGCGTCGCGGTAGTGCGGCAGCTTGCGACCCAGGTAGATCGAGCCATCCCCGATCCCCATCAGCATCGGCGTGCAGTCTCCGGTCGGCAGCTCGAGGAACAACGACCAGTCGCTGATGCCCTCCGGGCGCGGTAGCTCGTCGATCAGCAGCGACGCCGTCCACTCGCATTGCTCACGATCGGTGTGCTTCTCGAGGTCTGCACCGTTGCGATATGCACCGAAGTACGGGTACGAGCACTTGATCGGCTCGCCCACGACCGTCTCGAACAGCCCGCGAATCTGATGGTGATAGAACGCCATCAACGGCTCGCGATGCATCGCGTAGCGCAGGGGGACCTGGCCATCGCTCAGGTACACGAAACCCTCCTCGAGCACGCGCGTGTAGTAGGTGCGCATCGCGACGATATGGGCGCCATTCAACAGACGCGTGAGCGTGACGTAATCACCGACCTTGTAGCGGGCGTGCGCGTTCGCTGCGAACGTCTCGAACGTCTCGCCCGCCGGATCGATCACGATGCCGGCGGCGACCAGCCGCGTGCGCAGGTCGGCGTCGAGCGTAGGGATCGACCGAGTCCCGGAGATCAGCTGCTCGATCGTCGCGATCACCGGATCGCTGGCCCAGAACGGATACTCCATCTCCGTCCTGCGGTCGCGCACCATGACGAGCCGCTCGACAGGCTCCCAGATGTGCGAATTCGCCGGATCGCGTTCGACGAGCTCGTCGAACGGGACGATCCGCACGGCCGGATTGAGGATCGCGCTCGGTACGTCCACCTGTCTCAGGCGGCTCGGGATCTCGGCGACCTCGAGCGTGTCGAGCGAGCACGAAAAGCGAACCGGCTGCGAGACCTCGTTCGGCGAGATCACCACGCCGAGCGATGCCAGCGCGCTCCAGGCCGGCGGCTCGAGGTTGGTCGCTCCGGCGAGCAACGCGCGCAGTGCGGCGAATGCGTGGCCATCCGGCTCCGTCGGCGTGACCATCGCGCGCAGCTTGCCGCGCCCTTTGACGACCGCGCGCACGTCGAAGCCGTGGAGTGCGCCATCGCGGTCGACTGGAGTGATATCAAGATTTGGATTGACGATCGGCATGTTTGCTCACTGGGTGAGAGGGCGGAACAACGTCGCTCGCTCCTCGGCGGTCGTCTCTCCCGCTGCGAGCCGGTCGATCCACGAGGCGAGCAATCGCTCGGCATCGCGGTCGGGTGCGTACGTGCGCAGAAACTCGAAACACGCCGCGCGGGTTGGCAGGACGAGCAACATCGCGAGGAACAGACGGAGATCCGGATCGCGGACCTGACGCCGCTGCCCCGCAAGGAAGTAGACGCGACGGCGGACCTCGAAGACCGACACCAGATCGCAGTCGATCGTCGGATGGCGGGCTCGCACGAGCTCGATCAGCTCGAGGATCTTCGGCCACGCCGCCGGTTCCGCCGCGAGGATCGCGTCGACAACCATCAGCGCGCTCGCATAGTCGGACCGCTCGAGCAGCTCTCGCGCGTGCTGGAACCGATCGGTTGCCTCGATCTTGCAGAGCGTGCGCAGCAGCTGGAGCTGACGTGTGAGCCGTGTGTCGAGTACGTGGGGCGCGCGAGCGATCGACGGCGGCCAGTAATCGAACTGCGGCCCGGCGTCGTGGTCTACGAGCGTGCGCACGACGATCGACACGGTCGGCCGCTCGAGGTGAAACAGCGAGTGAATCGTGCCATCTCCCGACAGGATCGGCCGGACCTGACCGGGGCGCAGGAACTCCACGCCGTCGAGCGCGACCGCTCCCACGAGCGTGCTCGCGTTCACCCGCTGCGATCGCGTGAACCGGTAACGCGTGTGGATCGACGAGCCGCACAGCACCGAGAACGCGCCCGAGAACTGATGCTGGTGGATGCTCGTGGTGCCGTCGAGCCAGAACAGCGCCTCCACGTAGAAGCGAGACGTTGCGGCGAGCGTCAGCGGCGGTTCGCCGAACGTGCCCTCGACGTTGATCTGCGGCGCAGCGCCGGTCTCGTGCACGAACCAGCGCACGAGCCCCGCGATGTCGAGGTGCTCCGAGAGCCTCGATGCACCGAGCTCCTCGGCCGCGATCACCGGGAACCAGTGCTCGTCGAAGTTCGCGGCGTGCCAGCGCGACTGGATCGCGGTGACCAGCTTCTCGATCGCCGGGATCACGCCGACACCCGTGCGCGCTTGCTCAACCGGACGAGCGCGTCCCCGCGTGCGAACCTCCGATCGATCTCGTAGATCGCTTGGGCCCACTGCTCGGGGGTCTCCACGGTGGAGAGTCGGTCGACGATCGCCGGATCGCCGATACGTTCGGCGCATCGCGCCCACAGGACGTCGGGCGCCTCGACGAGAATATTGCCGATGGTCCCCTCGCACGCGGCGAAGCCTCGGATCGCGCCATCCGGTTCGATCTCCATCAGATAGCGATACGTGTCGGACATCGCTGCGAAGCGCGTGTGGACCTGGAGCTCCTGGTTATCGACCACCGTGAGATCGAGGTGGGACGGCGCGAGCCCGACCAGCTCGTCGAGCAATTCGCGATCTCCGAACGAGCGGAGCTGGTCGGGCGTCAGCAGCTCGTGGCGAAACGCGGGCTCCGAGGCGAGCCCGATCGGAATCACCGCGCCGATCGAGAGGAACGACGCTCGCGGCAGATCAGTCATCAGCTCGCCGCAGATCTGGCGCAGCTGGTGGTAGTTGCTGCGTACGAGCACGACATCGATCCCATAGCGCAACGGCCGTGTCGCCGCGACGGCGTCGAGTCTGTGCAGACTCGCCATCGTCGCCGCGAATGCGCCGGGCCGTCCGCGGATCGCGTCGTGAACCTCCGCGGTCGCGCCGTCGAGGCTGACGTGTACCGCGGCGCCGTGCTCGGCGAATGCCATCGCGTCGTCCCGCGTGAGATCGACGCCGTTCGTGTAGCACGAGACCGGAATGCCACCGCCCCGCAGTCGCTCTGTGATCTCGAACACCTCCGGCACGAGGAGCGGCTCGCCGCCGACGAGCAGGACCCGCTCGACGCGCATCTGCACGAGCGTGTCGGCGATCTGCAACAGCTGCGCGCGGCCCAGCTTGCGCGAGGCGCGGCGACCCGATTCGGTGTAGCAGTGGGTGCACCGGAGCTGACACGCGTAGGTGAGCTGCCAGTCGATCGTGCGAGGAAGAGTAGTCATGGGGCCTCCGCCGAGGCTCGTCCCTTGTCGAGCCGGACGAGCTTGTCGACCCAGTGCAACGCACCGGGGCGATGAGTCACGAGAACAACCGAGCGAGTGCGCGATCCGCACGTCGCTTCGAGGATGCGCCGTTCCGAAGCTTCGTCGAGCGCTGACGACGGCTCGTCGAGTACAAGCACGCTCGCGGCACGGCGCCCCAAGGCTCGCCCGAGCGCGAGCTTTTGCCACTGCCCGCCCGAGAAGTCCGTCGCCATGCCGTCGAGGCCGTGCTTGGCAACGAGCTCTTGCGCGCCACTCGCAACGAGCGCTTCGGAGTCGGCCCCTAGCAAGTTGTCGGCGAGCGAGAGCTGGTAGCGCGCCGGATGCTGGAACACGACCGCGAGTCGGTGCCGCAGCTCGGTCTCGCTCCACGCGGAGAGCTCGCGACCATCGAGCGTGACGCGGCCCTCGGTCGGGCGGTATTGGCCCGTCAACAGACGCACGAGCGTGCTCTTGCCGGAGCCGTTGCCACCGACGATCCCGACGACCTCGGTCGCGCCGATCCGGAGATCGACGTGGCGAAGTGCCCAGGTCGTGGTGCCCGGATACTGGAACCCGACATTGTCGAAGCACAGTCCGGCGCGCGCCCCCGGCGGCAGCACGAGTGCAGCCGCGGGCTCCGCGCGGTCGATCAGGGCGTAGTAGCTGCGCAAACAGAGCAAGCTCTCGCCGAGACTGCGGGCGGCGAACAGCGCGTTTGTCGTGAACTGCTGCGTGTTGTGCATGCAGATCATGCAGAGCGTCAGGGCGCCGAATGACAGCTCACCACGCACCGTCATCAGTCCCAGATAGACGTATATGCCATACTGCGCGAGCAGCGTGAGCAGCTCGAACAGCGCGCTCGCCATGCCGATCCGACGCCGCACGCGAAGTTGCGCCGTGGCGATCCGAGCGGCGATCGTGCGGAGAAGGTTCACGAAGCGCGGTGCGACGCCCAGCAACCGCACCTCGGCGGCATGGGGGCCGGGATGAAGACTCCGTTCGAGCTCCTCGAACCGCCGCCGATCGTGCGCGAACGTCGCGGCCAGGCGCTGCGCGCTGCGCGCACCCCATGCCTCGGCAAGCGTGCTCGGGATCGCGGCGACCAGGATCACGAGGCCGAGCCAGGTGAATGGCAAGAGGATCGCACAGCACGCGACCAGGCTCGCGAGGCCCTGCGCGACAACGAACAGGTCCGCCGCGGCCTGGCCGACCTGGTGATCTGCGAGCTCGCGAGCGCGCGCGACCTCGGGGCCGAGCTCTTCCGACTCCAGCTCGCTCAGCGGAATGCGCTCGAGCCTGCGGGCGAGCTCGGTCGAAAAGGCGAGCGACAATGGATCGCGGAGCAAGCGTACGGCGTCCTGTTGAAGACAGGTGAACACCGTGGCCGCGCCCGCGAGCGCCACCTCGATCGCCATCCACAGGATCGTGCCGCGCTCCGAACGCTCGACGAGGATCGCGTCGAACATGCGCATCGAGGTGTAGGCGATGGCGGGGATGAAGATCGCCAGGCCGGCGCTGCCGGCGGTCGCGCAGCGGAGTAGCCAGGGCCCGCTCGCGCGGGTCATTCGCACGAAGCGAACCAGGTCGACGAAGCGCTGCCGCATCACGTGAACCAATTATGTTGATCGCGACGATCCGCGCCAAGTCATCCACTCGGGCGACTTGTGACGTCGCGGCCCGATGGCTAGATGTCGATATGCGGGAATTGTCCTGCATATGACAACAAGAGATAGGAAGATATCCAATGAACGATGACAACAACAACGGCGCGACTGCGATCTCCGACAGGCCCCATGACATGATCGCGGCGGCCCTCGCACGCGCCATCTCGAGCGCGCCCGATACCATCTTGCGCGGCAACGAGCCGATGAGTGCGTCCTCGGACTTCCCGAAGACGCCCGGCGCGTTTGGCCGCTCGACCTGGTAAATTCGATAGATCAGCTGGATCGCGCGCCAGCTGATCTGTCGCCCCCCTTCTTTCGCGAGCAGCCATGCCCAATGCACACCATACGGTCTGGGTCGTCAGCCCATCGAAGCTTTGCAATCTACGATGCTCGTATTGCTACGAGTGGAACGAGCTTGGCAATCCAGCGCGTATGTCACCATCGGCATTGCACCAGTTGCTGGTCAACGTTCGCGATTATCACCGTGAACGTGCGGACCGGAACCCGCGCGTCACCTCGAATATCTCCTGGCTCGGTGGCGAGCCCATGCTCCTGCCCCTCGACTACCTCGAGGAGATCATGCGGATGGAGCACGAGATCTTCGGCGACCTGCTCGCGACGGGTCGGATCTACAACGTCGTCCAGAGCAATCTCTACAAGCTCGACGACGCGCACCTCGACTTCATCGTACGGCACGTTTGGAAACTTGGCATCTCGCTCGACGTGATGCCGGGCGTGCGCCGGTCCTTGAACGGCCGCGCGACCGAGGCGCGGGTGATGGAGAACGTCGCGCGGGTGCGCGCTCGCGGCATCCAGCCCGATCCGATCGCCGTGCTCGCAGGTCACACCGTGGGTCATCTGCGCGAGGTCTATGACTTCTTCGCCGCGAACGGCTTCACCCGACTCCGGATCTTGCCGCTGTTCTCGGGGCCGCCGGATCGCCCGCTCGCTGGAGTGCTCGCCACCAACGACGCGATGGCCGACGCATTGTGCGACCTGTTCCTGCACTGGCTGCGCACCGGTTCGCGCCTGACCCTGGATCCGATCGCGGACTACCTCGCCAGCGTGACCCGGAAGATCCTCGACCTGCCAACGCCGATGTATGACCGCACGCGCGACGGCGAGACCGTGATCGTCATCAACACGAACGGCGATGCCTACCAGGTGATCGACGCGTACGAACCGGACCTCGCGATGGGCAACGTCGCGACCACACCGATCGCCGAGATCATGGCGTCGGAAGCGATGCTTCGCAGCCGCCGGCGCGATGCGGAGCGGATCGGTGCGATGTGCGGGTCGTGCAGCTACGCCGGTTACTGCTCGGGAGCACCTGCATTCGAGTCGCCGCGTGAAGGCACTGACGAGGGCCGATGCCAGATCCACCACCGGGTGCATCAGTTCATCGAGCGCTACCTCCGCGACGCGGGGCTCGACGGGCCGGCCCTCCAGCGGCTGCTTGAGGTGCGGGCGTGACGAGCGAGACCGTGACGGTGCAGCTCGCGAATGGGATCGACCCTGACCGGATCGAGGTGACGCGCGGGATCGAGGAGATGGCAGGCACGTGCGCGGGATATCGCCCGCGCGCGATCTGTCCGCGAGTCCCGTGGCGCCCGCCGACCGCTGGAGAGCTCGCCGCGCTCACGGCACCGGGCCTGACCGGAACGACGATCGCGATCGCTGCGGCGCCACCGTCGTTCATGGCCAAGGTGCGTGGGAGCGGCATGGTCAGTGGCCTCGGCGAGCTCGCCTACGAGGCACTCGTGCGTGGTCGCGCGTACACCTCCGCCCTCGAAGCCGCGCTGCCGGACCTGGCACCACAAGTCCACTCGGCCGAGGGCTTGCAGGTCCTCGGCACGTCGGTTCAGCGCGGCGATCTCCGATCCACGACGACGCACATGGATCCGGGCGAACCGAGCCGGTTCAGCGGCTTGCATGTCGACAACTGGGATCGCTTGCCACTCGGGCAGCGTACGAGCGGGCGCCGCCAGCTCTGCATCAACCTCGGCTTCGAGCGGCGCTACTTCGTGTTCGCGCGCACAGATGTCGACACGGCGGTGGCGGTGCTCGGCGAGACGTTCACGCGCGAGGCTTGCTATATCGACCTCGGGCGCGCCTGGTTCGCGCGGTTCCCCGAGGCGATGCTCGTCCGCGTCGCCATCGGTCCCGGTGAGATCTACATCGCGCCGACCGATAACCTGATCCACGACGGGTCCACCAGCGGCACCCGGTCGCCGGATGTCACGCTCAACCTGCGGGGCCGGTTCGCGGCGTGAAGCGCGACGAACTGGACACCGTCGGATTCTTCCTGCTCCGCGCCGCCGCGCTGCCCTTCGCGACGCTGGACACCTGGTGCGAGACCCCCCAGCTTCTGCGCGAGCTCGTCGCGCGCGCGGATGTCCGCGCCGCGATCGCGCTTGCCTCGCCGAGCTTCGTGGCTCGGATCGAAGCGTGGCTGCGTGGCGAGCTCGGCCGCGACGAGAGGCTCAAGGTCGAACGGACCTGCGCACGGTATCTGCAGCGAATGTGCTCGCGCACGACACCGTTCGGCGGATTCGCAGGCGTGGCGGTGGGCGAGCTCGGCAAGCGAACGAGGCTCGCGCTCGGCACCGCACGCCGGCACCTGGCGCTCGATGGCAATCTTGTCGCACGGCTCGCGCGCATGCTCGCGCCGACCGCGCCGCGGCTGCGCCTTGCCGACCACATCGTCGCAGACCGCGACCACGTGACGGTCGTCGCGGTTGACGACGAGGGCCGTCATCGTGCGCGGAGACTGGCGCGGACACCGGCGGTCGAGGTGATGCTCGTTGCAGCGCGCGACTGGACGACGCGGAGCGCGCTGACCGAGCGCCTCACCGGCCACGCTGCGCGACCGGCAGAGCTCGTCGCCAGCCTGCAGGCTAGCGGTCTGCTCGTCGATTCGCTCGTGCCACCGCTCGTCGGCCCGCCGCCGGTCGATCACTGGATCGCCGAGCTCGGTGCCACGCCGGAGTTGGCGGACATACGGAGCGCCCTCCGGACCGGCGAACCGGCGCGGGTCGAGCAGATCGTCGCCTCGATCGACGGCGAGCCTGTCGTGCACGTGACGAGCAGTTTCGCGGGATCCGCACTGGAGCTCGCGCCGGCGCTCGCGCGCGAGGCGCTGCGTGGAGTTCGCGCGCTTGCCGCGCTGGCACCCGCGCGCCGCGATCGCCTCGGCGCGTTCGCTCGCGCATTCGCGGAGCGTTACGGCGAGCGCACCGTGCCACTCCTCGAGGCGCTCGATCCCGAGCTCGGCATCGGCTTCGAGCCCGAGGCGTCGACGCTCGCACCGCAACGTCCGCTGCTCGCCGGCATGGAGCTGCCGCCCGCTCCGATCGCCGAGCGGTGGGGCAGTCGCGAACGCTGGCTTGCCGCGCGGGTCGCGGACGCCGCACGCACCGGCTCGCTCGAGCTGGCGATCTGCGACCCCGAGCTCCCGGTCACCGACCTGCCGCAAGGAGGTTCGGCGACGATCACGCTGCACGGCGATCGCGTGCACGTGAAGCGCGTGCTCGGCCCGACCGCACTCGCGATGCTTGGTCGATTCGCGCCCGTGCTACCCGAGCTCGAGGAGCGAGCGCGCGCCCTGGCGCGCTGGGAGGCGGAACAGACGCCGGACGCGATCGTCGCCGAGGTCGTGCACCTCCCGCATCCAAGCTCGCGCAACGTGATGACCCGGCCGGCGTTGCGCGACCGCGAGATCTGGATACTCGGCGGTACCGCGCCGGATCCCAGCCGCCAGATTCCGCTCGCCGAGCTGACGGTGGGTGTCGCGAACAAGCATGTCACGCTCGCATGGCGCGGCACCCGCGTGCTGCCGCGGCTCTCGGTCTCCGACAACGCGGGGCTGCCCGGCGTGCCGGCCTACCGGTTCCTCGCCGCGCTCGCGACCGATCCCGCGCTCGCGTGGGACTGGGGTCCGCTCGCGCAGGTCGCGGTGCTGCCGCGCGTCGTGTATGGCAAGGCGATTCTCGCCCTCGCGCGGTGGCGCCTCGATGCCGCGCTGCTCGCGGTCCTCGGGGGCCGTGACGAGTCGGCGCGCCAGGCCAAGCGGACCGAGCTGCGCCTCCCCCGCTGGACGATGGTTTGTCGCCGCGATCTGAACCTGCCGATTGACTGGGTCAACCCGGCGAGCATCGCCGCGGCGCTGAGCGGCGAGACCGACCTCGTCGTCGAGGAGATGTTTCCTGGACCGGAGCAGACGTTCGCCTCGAGCGCCGCTGGCGGTCACGTATGCGAGCTCGTCCTGCCGTTCTCTCGGCCCGCGCCCTGCAACACAGCGCCGACCCCGATCACCCCTCGCGGCGCGCGGCGCGATCGGCGCTGGACCTACGCGAAGCTCTATTGTCCAGAGGCTGCCGCTGATGCCGTGCTGCGCACGGTCGTCGCGCCGCTCGTCCTCGAGCACCCCGACGTTCCATGGTTCTTTCTTCGCTACGACGACCCAGGGTTTCATCTGCGCCTGCGATTTCGCGATCCCGGGATTCGCGCCGAGCTGGAGGCGCGCGCCGACCGGTCCACGCGAACCAGCCGCATCGAGTTCGCGACGTACGAGCCCGAGCTCGAGCGCTACGGCGGCGAGGCGGCGATGCCGGTGGTCGAGAAAATGTTTCATCGCGACAGCGAAGCGGCGCTGGCAATCTCGCTGCAGTACGACGCGCACAGCAACGCGCGGTGGCAGCTCGCCCTTCGCGGCATGGCGTCGGCCTTCGCGCTCGTGATCCCGGAGCTCGAGGCGCGGTGCCGCGTGATCGAGACGGCGATCGATCGTTACGCCGCTGATTTTGGCCTGATCGGTGCCGCCGGGCGCCTCCTCGGCCAGCGCTATCGCGAGTGCAAGCCGGCGATCCGCGCGGCGCTCGACGAGCCACCGGAGGCGCTACATTTCGGATGCGCCGCGCTTGCCCAGCGAGATCGCTACTGGTCCGAGCTCGTCGGCGAGCTGCCCGTCCTACCTCGCGAGCGCCTCGCGGTCTCGCTCGCGCACGTTCACGCGAACCGGATGCTTGCCACCGACCAGCGCCTCCACGAGGCCTTGCTCTGCAAGTTCCTCGCGCGCGAGACCCGGACCGCGCTCACAATGCGCAGGCGCGGATGAGATCGATCCGGTTGCACACGTTCAGCTTCTTGTAGAGCCGCCGGATGTAGGTACGGATCGTGTTCTCGCTGATCCCGAGATGCGCGGCGACGTTGAGGTTCGCATATCCCTCGACGAGCATGCGCGCCACCTCACGCTCGCGCGGCGATAACAGCGTCTCTGCGCGTGGCGCGAGCCTGCGGCCGAGCGCGTAGTCTGCCGCGAGCCCGAGGCCGCGGATCAGGAGCGCCAGCTCGAGCAGCTCGCTCTCCACGAGCGCGCCGCAGGGACGCTCGATGCCGGCGATCCCGTACCCTCCTGTGCCGAGCACGCCGAACGCGAGACTGCGGTCCGGGGCCACCGAGAGCTCGCCTGGCCGCGGCGATAGCCCGGCGCACGGCGGCGCATCCTCGAGCAGCTCGAGCTGCAGCAGCTCGTCGCCGCGCAAGTACGAGTAGCCGTTCCCGACCGCGATCGCGGTGAACACGACGATGTCGTCGGCGATGCCGGCGAGCTCGACTGCAACCGCGTGTTGAAACTCGTGCGCGCTCAAAACACACGCTCCCATAGTGGTTCGAACAGGTCCCGACCGAGCGCCGTCAACGCACCGGACGAACGGAGTGGGACCGCCAGCTGCTTCGCTTGATCCCGGACCTCGCTCTCGGTCCGAGCGACGTAGGCGTCCTCGCCGCACTCTCGGAAGTACAGCAGCATGTTGCCGACCGCGTGGAACGTGTAGAGGATACGGTCGAGTGGTCGCCCGGTCTGCTTGAGCGGCGAGTAGTACAGCGTCGGGTCGCTGCCGTCATCGACCGGAGCGATCGCGGTCACGAGCTCGAAATACTGGTGCGAGCTTTCGTGCACGAGCGCCTCGCCGAGCTGGGCCAGCTGTTCGTTGAACGATAGATAGACGAGCCCATGCCCGGCGCCGCCGCTCGTGTAAAACCCCTTCGGTGCGGTGACCGGCACGAGCTCCCGAACGATGCGTCGGATCCAGCTCGAGTAGCTCGGCGTACGCGCGGCGAGCTGGTCGACCAGGGCCGCGAACGTCGCGCGAGTCGCAGGGGTGATCGACTCGAACAGCTCGACCTCCGAGAGGTGCCCGGTGTCGCGCATGCCGGGAGCGAGGCCCCGCGCCGGAACGACCGCGAGGTCCGCGACCGTGTCGAGCTGCTCGCAGGCCGCGGGCTCGATCAACTGGTCATCACAGCGCAGGCTCGGCGCGTCCGCGTGCCAGCGAACCTCGACGGTCGACGCGCGTGGCAACAGGCTCGTGTTCCAGCGCAGCTGCGTCGGCGCCTCGAGCTTGATCCGCCAATCTCCGCGCTGACCCGCAGCGGCAAGCTGGACGACGAGTGCGGCCGCGTCGCTCGCGTGAAACTGAGTGACTCGCGCGAGCTGCGTCCACTCGACCGCTCGTGCGCTCTCGAATG
>DATIPJ010000102.1:0-6949 GCA_035472155.1 Kofleriaceae bacterium | reverse complement strand
CAGCGCGTCGAGCGAGCGTCGGCCGCGTCGAGCCGCGCGCGCCGCGCCGTGATGTCGACCAGCGCTGCACCGCGCAGCAGGATGCGCGACAGCTCGAGCCCGTCGAGGTCGAGGTCGACCAGGCTCGCGTGCTCGGCGGCGATCGCGCGGCCAGGGCGGCTGCGCCGCGCGGCGATCCGATCGACCAGACTGCTGATCTTCTGCATCGATTGCGGCGGCTCGCTGACCAGCCAGGCCTGCGCGCGATTGGCAGCGCGGTCGAGCTGGCCGGCGAACCGCGCGATGTGCGGATCGGCCTCGAGCGAGATGATCAGCTGGCGCGCCGAGCCGATGGCCCAGCGCACGCGCGCCGAGGCGACGGCCGCGCGGTCGTCGTCGATCGCACCCACGGCGACCGCCAGCACCAGCATCTCCCGCCGCGCCACCGCGAGCAGTTCCTCGATCGCCGCGTCGCGATCCTGCAGACCCGACAAAGTCATCGCGATCATTCCTACGCGATCTGACACCGCGAGACGCGCGATTTGCCGACAGTTGATCGATTTTGCGATCTGCTTTTCCGTCGACAATGCAGCGTCGACAATCCGGGAGAGCTGGTGCTCAAGAAATCCGTGTGCGACCCCCAGGCTTGAAGACATGAGCGCTCCGCGGCATGCGCATGCTGCAGGGGCCGACCGGCCGATGTGATCTTGGTAGGCATCACTACCGATCATCGGGTTCTCCGACGAGGACGTACATCGAAACGGCCGCGTTCGCTGGAGACAGCCTGCTTGCGACCCACGTATATACGAATTCATGCCGAAGCCGCCCATGCCGAATCCTCGCCGCGCGGTCGTCCGACTCTCGATCGCGCTCGCGCTCACCTTCGCGATGTTGTCATCGCACCGCGCCGACGCCGCGTCGACATTCACCAAGACGCGCTATCCGATCGTCCTCGCACATGGCCTGTCGGGGTTCCGGCAGCTGTTCGGGGTCGTCGACTACTTCTTCGGCATTCCGGGAGATCTGTCGTCGGGCGGCGCCAAGGTCTTCGTCACGCAGGTGAGCGCGTTCGGCTCCGCCGAGCAGCGCGGTGAGCAGCTGCTCCAGCAGATCGAGTTCATCGCGGCCTCGACGGGCGCCGGCAAGGTGAACCTGATCGGCCACTCGCAGGGCGGGCTCGACGCGCGTTACGTGATGGCGGTCCGCCCCGACTTGATCGCATCGCTCACCACGGTCGCCACGCCACACCTCGGCGCCGACCTCGCCGATTTCCTCGTCGATAACCTCGCGCCGGGCGGCTTCAACGAGACCGTGATCGCGGCGCTCGCCGACAGCCTCGGCACGATCCTCGACCTCTTGACCGGCACCCCGGAGCCGCAGGACTCGATCGCGGCGCTCCATACGCTGTCGTCGGAAGGCGCGGCGGACTTCAACCGCCGCTTCCCGGCCGGGCTCGCCGCGACGCGCTGCGGCGCCCCGCCGACCTCGTCACGGGGCATCCCGCTGTTCTCCTGGGCCGGCTCGAGCGTGCTCACCAATGTGTTCGATCTGTCCGACCCCGCCCTCGGAATTGCGTCCTTGTTCTATTCGGAGTCGTCGGATGGCCTGGTCGGCAAGTGCAGCAGTCACTTCGGCAAGGTGCTGCGCGACAACTACCTCATGAATCATCTCGACGAGGTCAACCAGCTGTTCGGCCTGACGTCGATCTTCGAGACCAACCCGGTCTCGGTGTTCCGCTCGCACGCCAACCGGCTCAAGAACGCGGGGCTCTAGCGCGTGTCTCGCGGCGCGCCAGATCCGGATCGCGGCGCAGGGAGCGCGCGGCCTCGCGCATCGAGCGGCGCCCCCGGCCGCGCCGCGCTCGGGATCGCGCTTGCGGTCGGCGCTGCGATCGCGGCCGTGCTCGTCGCGCGCCTCGGGTGCAGGCCGTCCGCGTCCCCGCGGCTCGCAGCGGCCCGGACCGCTGATTCCGCCGCGCCCGCCGTGGCGGGCATCGCGCGGGCCGCGGCGGCGATCGCGCCGAGCGCGCGGGAGGTCCCGGCCGCCCTCCCCGCCTCGCTCGACGGCACCGACGCCGATGGCGATGTGCGCGCCGACGCCAGCGGGCACCTCGTCGTCGATCTCGAGCTCCGCCGGCTGTTCGATCACTTCCTGAGCGCGTCGGGCGAGGAGCCGCTCGCGACCCTGCGTGCGCGCATCGTCGCGGTCCTGCGCGCGCGTCTGCCGGCCACCGCGGCGGCCGAGGCGATCGCGATCCTCGATCAGTACCTGGCGTACCGCGAGGCCGCGCGCGCGCTGGCGCCGGCGGCGGATCCGACGGCCGGGCTCGACCAGGTGCACGAGCTGCGCGCGCGGATGTTCGCGCCCGCCGTCGTCCAGGCGTTCTTCGCCGACGAGGAAGCCGCGACCTACGCCGCGCTCGCCCGCCGCACCGTGCAAGAGGACGAGTCGCTGTCGCCCGCCGAGCGCGCGCACCGACTGGCCGAGCTCGATGCGCGCACGCCGGCCGCGGTGCAGAAGGCCCGGGCCGCCGCGACCGCGCCGATCGACGAGATGGCGCGCGAGGCCCAGATGCGCGCCGCCGGCGCATCGGCCGACCAGATCACCGCGGCGCGCACGGCGGCGATGGGCGCCGAGGCCGCCGGCCGGCTCGCCGCGCTCGACCGCGCGCACGCCGCCTGGGACTCCCGGCTCGCCGCCTTCCGCGCCGAGCGCGCTGCGCTGCTCGCCGATGCCGCGCTCGACGACGCCGAGCGCCGCCGCCGGATCGACGACTTGCTCGCGCGCTCGTTCACCGAGCCCGAGCGGATCCGCGTCGAGGCGCTGGACCGCATCGCGGCGAGCCCATCGGCGAGCCCATCGATGAGATAGACGATCGCGCGAGATTTGTTACAGTGACGGGCGCAATGCCCAGCAAGCTCAAGGTTGGCGTCCTCGGCGCGACCGGCATGGTCGGCCAGAGGTTTGTCTCGCTCCTCGATACCCACCCCTGGTTCGAGCTCACGGCGATCGCCGCGAGCGCCTCGTCGGCCGGCAAATCGTACGCCGATGCCGTCACCGGGCGCTGGACGCTACCGACGCCAATCCCGGCCGCCGCAGCCAAGCTCACGGTGGGCGATGCCTCGCACATCGCCAAGATCGCCGAGCAGGTCGACTTCGTGTTCTGCGCCGTCGACATGACCAAGGAGGCGATCGCCAAGCTCGAGGACGACTACGCGCGCGCCGAGACCCCGGTGATCTCGAACAATTCGGCCCATCGCTGGACGCCCGACGTCCCGATGATGATCCCCGAGATCAATTCCGACCACGCGCAGATCATCGAGGCGCAGCGCAAGCGCCACGGGACGCGCCGCGGCTTCGTCGCGGTCAAGCCGAACTGCTCGATCCAGAGCTACGTGCCGGCGATCCATCCGCTGCTCGCCTTCGGGCCGACCAAGCTCGCGGTGTGTACGTATCAGGCGATCTCGGGCGCCGGCAAGACGTTCGAGACCTGGCCGGAGATGATCGACAACGTCATCCCGTACATCCCGGGCGAAGAGGAAAAGTCGGAGAAGGAGCCGCTCAAGGTCTGGGGCTCGATCGCCGGCGGCAAGATCCAGAATGCGACGGCGCCCGCGATCAGCGCGCAGTGCATTCGCGTGCCGGTCAGCGACGGCCACATGGCAGCGGTGTTCGTCGCATTCGAGCGCAAGCCGTCGAAGGACCAGATCCTGTCGGCGTGGAAGGAGTTCTCCGGCCGGCCGCAGAAGCTCGAGCTGCCGAGCGCGCCGCGCCCGTTCCTCAGCTACTTCGAGGAGGATACGCGCCCGCAGACCCGGCTCGACCGCGACGCGGGCCGCGGCCAGGCCGTGACGATCGGCCGGCTCCGCCCCGACGCGATCTTCGACTGGCGGTTCGTCGCGCTCTCGCACAACACGGTGCGCGGCGCGGCCGGCGGCGCGGTGCTCACCGCCGAGCTCCTCGCGAGCGACGGCTATCTGACGGCGAAATAAGCGGTAATTCGAAAGCAAGGCCCGGAGTGCCGGCGATCTCGACGAGCACTAGGTTGTGCGCGTGACCCGTAAGTCGCAAAGGGAGACGCGAACCATGCTGTCCAAGAATCCGGCGCTCGTCGCCGATCGAGATCCATCCACCTCGCCACCCACGAATGGCCCGGAGCGCCGCGACGCCGAGCGCTGGGCGGAGCTGCGCGCCCGCGACCCGGCCGCCGACGGTACGTTCGTCTACTCGGTGAAGACCACCGGGGTGTACTGCCGGCCGTCGTGCGCCTCGCGCGCGGCCCGCCCCGAGAATGTCGCATTCCACGACTCGCCGGCGGCCGCCGAGCGCGCCGGCTTCCGGGCGTGCAAGCGATGCAAGCCGAAGCAGGCGCCGCTCGCCGAGCGCCAGGCGTGCCAGGTCGCCGAGCTGTGCCGGCTGATCGAGCGCAGCGACCAGGTGCCCACGCTCGACGCGCTCGCCGAGCACGCCGGCTTGAGCGCGTTCCACACCCACCGGCTGTTCAAGGCCGTCACGGGCGTGACGCCGCGCGCGTATGCCGCCGCGCACCGCGCGCGCCGCGTCCGGGGCGAGCTCGCGCAGCGCCGCACGGTGACCGAGGCGATCTACGGCGCGGGCTACAACTCCTCGGCGCGGTTCTACGAGCAGTCCAACGCGATGCTCGGGATGACGCCGTCGAGCTACCGCGCCGGCGGCAGCGAGGCCGAGATCCGGTTCGCGATCGGCGCGTGTACGCTCGGCGCGATCCTCGTCGCGGCGACCGCGCGCGGCGTGTGCGCGATCCTGCTCGGCGACGACCCCGAGGCGCTGGCCCACGATCTCGAGCGGCGGTTTCCGCGCGCACAGCTGATCGGCGCCGACCCGGCGTTCGAGCGCCTGGTCGCGCAGGTCGTCGGGCTCGTCGAGCAGCCGCGGGTCGGCACCAAGCTACCGCTCGACATCCGGGGCACGGCGTTCCAGCAGCGCGTGTGGAAGGCGCTGTCGCGCATCCCGGCCGGCAAGACCGCAAGCTACTCCGAGATCGCGAGCCGGATCGGCGCTCCGCGGGCGGTCCGCGCGGTCGCACAGGCGTGCGCCGCCAACGCGCTCGCCGTCGCGATCCCGTGCCACCGCGTGGTCCGCACCGACGGTGACCTCTCGGGCTACCGCTGGGGCGTCGAGCGCAAGCGCGCGCTGCTCGACCGCGAGGCGCCCCCCGGCCGTTGAGCGGGCAGGCTGGCTACGGGCTCGCCTTCGCCTTGCTGGCGCTGCCGCCCTCCGCGCTGCCGAGCCACGCGCGCAGCTCGGGCTCCATCACCTTGCGCAGCGCGATGCATTGATCGAGCGTCTCGACGGCTTGCTTCACGGTGCGCGCACCGCCGGGCAGGTTCGCAAAGTGCGTGTTGACATAGGACACCACCTCGTCGCGTGTGTCGGGGGCGCACGGCCCGGTCAGCACGAACGCGAGCCACGCCTGGCCCTGCGTCGTGCCGTCCGACGGGATCCGCTTCATGATCGCCTCGCGGTGGTCGCGCACGAACTGCTGCGCGACGAGCCGGGTCGACGCGCGGTCCGGCGCGAACAGCATGAACTGGGTCTCGCGGATATCGAGGCTGGGATCGAGGATGAGCGCGAGCGCGGCGCGCTGCTGGGCCGGCTCGCGCGACGACGCCAGTGCCGCGAAGATGTCCTCGCGGCGCGAGCGGTCGGGCTCGTTGCGCACCTCCTCGACGAGCCGCGCGAACACCGCCGGGCTCGCCTGTGCGGCCAGCTGCAGCACCGTGCCGCGAATCGCCTGCGGCAGGTCGCGCCATCTGGCCGCGAGCTTCACCGCCTCGGAGGTGAGCGCGGGGTCGCGCGCGATCGCACCGACCGCATTGAGCAGGTTGCCGCGCACGGTCTCGACATCGAGGCTATCGCCGGCGCGCGGGGAGAGCCCCGAGCGCCGCGCGGCGTCGCCGAACGTGCGCCGCAGCCACGCCTCGTAGCTCGGGCGCAGCTCGTCGGTGATCAGCTCGTTCACCCCGGTGGGGATCCGCAGCGCGGCGATCACCGAGAACCGATCGCCGGCGGCGAGCAGGCGCGGCACGAACGACAGCGCGAGCGGGAGCGGCAGCTTGCCGTGCAGCGTGGCCTCGGTGGTGTCGAACAGCACCACGTTGCGCTCGGTCGGCTTGAGCTGCGGCCACGCGGCGTCGCGCAGCGCGGTGACCTGCGCCGGCGTGTACGCGTTGCGGTAGTAGCCGCGCCCGTCGAGGTTGGGCATCATCCAGCGCGGGCAGCTCGGCGCATCGAGCGCCATCGAGCCGGTCTGCGCGTCGAGCAGCGTGCACGCCTCGCCGCGCTTGCCCGCGCGATCGTAGGCCACGCACACCGGCACGATCCATGGCTTGGTCGCGGCCGGCGCCGGCGAGCCGGGCGGCACGTAGCGCTGCTGGCTGAGCGCGATCCGCGGCGCCTGGCCCTTCTCGCAGGCCAGCGTCGCCGTGATCTCCGGCGCACCCGGCTGCTCGAGGAACGTGGCGAACGCCGCATTGACGTCCTTGCCCGAGGCCTTGCTGATCGCCGCGGCGAACTCCGACGACGTGGCGCTGCCGAACGCGTGGCCCTGCACGTACTCGCGCACGCCCTGGACGAACACGTCGTGCCCGAGGTAGCCCTCGAACATGTTGAGGATGCTCGCGCCCTTGTCATAGGTGATGCCGTCGAAGGCGTTGAGGATGTCGTCGGGCGTCACGATCGGCTGGCGGATCTGGCGCGCACTGACCAGGCTGTCGGCCCCGAGCGCCTGGTTGCGGACCCCGACCTCGGAGAGCTCCTCGTGCCACCTGGGCTCGAACCGCGCCGAGATCTTTCGCTCGATCCAGTTCGCGAAGCCTTCGTTGAGCCAGATGTCGTCCCACCACGCGGTGGTGACCAGGTCGCCGAACCACTGGTGGGCCAGCTCGTGGGCGACGATGCCGACCTGGCCGCGCACGGCGTGGACGCTCTC
>DATIPJ010000101.1:0-3079 GCA_035472155.1 Kofleriaceae bacterium | reverse complement strand
CGCCAGGCGGTCGCGCGGCTCGCCGCCCCGCGCGGCCGCGCCGACGATCCACAGGCTCATGTAGATCTTGTGAAACTCGCTGATCGCCGGCTCGCCGAGGCTGCGATGGTAGGCGTCGAGCGCGTCGCGGTAGCGCCCGATCTCGAGCATGAAGGCGACCGCGCTGGTCGCCAGCTCCTCGGACTCGGGGTCGTGCTCGAGGGCTTGCATCGCCAGGTCGATCGCCTTGCCCGGGTCGCCCAGCCACCACATCGCGCGGCTGGTGTCGAGCTCGCGCTCGGCGACCACCGAGCGCGGCAGGTCCTTGCGCTCGCCGAGCGACGCCCAGGTCCGCAGCGAATCGAGGTACTGCGCGGCGGCGGCCTTGTCCTGGCCCGCGCGGCGCAGGCTGTCGCCGGCGAGCCGCTGGAGCTTGGCGCGCAGGTAGCGATCGCCCACCGTACGCTCGCCGAGCAGCGACAGCGCCTCGTGCGCCCAGCGCGACGCGTCGGCGTAGCGCTCCGTCTGGACGTCGATCGTCACCAGCGTCTCGTAGGCATCGACCGACGGGGCGCGTTCGAGCGACGCGGTCAGCGCGTGCTTGGCCTCGTCGAGCATGCCCTGGCTCGCCAGGCCGCGCCCGAGCGCCGACTCGGCGATCGCCGCCGCCTGCTGCCACACCGTGTGCGGGTGCGACGACGCGACCTTGGCGGTGAACCGCAGCGCCTCGCGCCACGCGTCGTTGGCCGCGGTCGGCCGCCCGCCGCTGGCCAGGCGCTGGATCCGCTCGGCGTAGAGCTTGCCGAGGCGCAGCGCGGTCACCGTGTCGAGCTCGTCGGTCGCGTGCAGCGCGCGCTCGTAGAACGCGATCGCCTGGTCGATCCGGCCGAGCGCCCGCGCGTTGCCGCCGGCCTCGACGAGCAGCTCGGGGCTGTCGGCGAACCGCGCGAGCCCGGTCAGGCACACCGCGAGGGCTGCCGCGGCGTCGGGCGCACGCTCGTCGCTCGCCAGCACGTGCGCCAGCTTTGCGTAGGCCTGCGGCGTGGGCTGCTCGGCGACGACCTCGGCGCGCATCGCCAGCTCGCGGTCGGCGCCGTACGGCCCGGCCAGCCGCGCCAGCTGTCGATGGATCTCGAGCGCCCGCCGCGCGCGCGCCAGCACGTTGGCGAGCCGCCGCCCGGTCGCCAGGAAGTCGTGGTGCGCGCGCACGATCTGCATCGAGGCGCCGTTCTGCTCGATCGCCTTGGCCACCGCCTGCTGGCGCTCGACCTGGAGCGCGAGGTAACGATCGACCAGCCACGACAGCGGCAGCGCGAGCGCCGTGGGCTCGAGCAGCGCGATCGGCTGGGCGCGGACCGCGTTCGGCCCGTTCTCGGCCACCGCCAGATCGTCGGCGAATCCGAGCACCTCGTCGAGCTCGGCCAGGTGCGTCGCGCGCTCCGCGGGCTCGGCCTCGGCGAGCAGGACCAGCGTCTGCACCGCGGGCTCGAGCGCGCCCGACTTGGCGAACACCGCGCGCAGGCGCAACAGGAGATCGGTCTGCGGCGCCAGCCCCTTGCCGACCGCTTCGGGATCGTCCTGCCACATCCAGGTCAGCTGATCGAGCAGCCCCGAGGCGACGAACGACTGATCATCGTCGATCGCCTCGTCGATCCGGCGCGCCAGCGCGGCGACGATCCGCCCGCGCGCGCGGTCGCGCTCGGCGCCCGGCGGCATCACCCACAGCGCGTCCATCGCCTGAAGGCGATCGGCGTCGTCGCGCAGCTCGACCTGCGCATCGGGCCACGCCGCGTGAAAGCTCCGCGCGCCTGCGCACCCCGCGAGTGCCCCGACGACCCCGACGACCACGACGACCACGACGACGCGGCCTGCGCGCTGGCGATGCGAACAACCTGCCATCGTCATGACGTTTGAATGATGTATGGTGCACGGCGTGACGTCGACTGGAATCGTTGTTCAGAAATACGGTGGCTCGTCGGTCGCCGACGCAGAGAGGATCAAGCTGGTCGCCAAGCGCATCGCGCGCACCCGGGCAGCTGGCAAGAAGGTCGTGGTCGTGGTGTCGGCCATGGGCAAGACCACCAACCAGTTGATCGAGAAGGCGCGCTCGATCAGCGCTTCCCCGTCGCGCCGCGAGCTCGACATGCTGCTCACGTGCGGCGAGCGCGAGGCGATGTCGCTGCTATCGATGGCGTGCGCCGAGGAAGGCATCGAGGCGATCTCGTTCACCGGCTCGCAGGCCGGCATCCTCACCAACGACCGGCACTCGGGCGCGCGCATCGTCGAGGTCCGCCCGTTCCGCGTCGAGGACGAGCTCGATCGCGGCAAGGTCGTGATCGTGGCCGGCTTTCAGGGCGTGTCGTACAAGCGTGAGATCACCACGCTGGGGCGCGGCGGCTCGGACACCACCGCGGTGGCGCTCGCCGGCGCGCTGCGCGCCGACTACTGCGAGATTTGCTCGGACGTCGACGGCGTGTACACCGCGGACCCACGCGTGGTCGATGCGGCCACCCTGCTGGGCTCGATCAGCCACGACGAGATGCTCGAGCTCGCCGCGCAGGGCGCCAAGGTGCTGCACGATGCTGCAGTCGAGTTCGCGCGCAAGAGCGGCATCGCGCTGTTCGCCCGCGCGACCAACAAGGATGGCGGCGGCACCCGCATCGACTTCGCCCCCGACCGCGAGCGCCAGGTCGCCGCGGTCACCGGCCAGAACCAGCTGATCCGCCTCCGCGTATCGGGCGGCGCCGCGGTCGAGCACACGCTCCAGATCCTGGAGACAGCCTCGATCCCGCTCACGCACCTCGACCTCGAGGGCACCGAGCTGCGCGCGTGGTTCACGATCGCCGACGTCCCCGACTGGGGCGAGGTCCGCAAGCGGCTCGACAACGTGCTCGGCGACGCGCTCGAGCTGGGCGAGGAGGGCGCGGTGACCATGGTCGGCCACGGCATCGGCGGCAACCCCGGCATCATCATCAACAAGGCGCGCGCGACCGCGGTGGGCGCCGGCGTCCCGCTCAACGCGGTCAGCGTGTCGCCGCTGCGCGTGACCCTGTGGTGCGATCGCCCGCACGTCGACAACCTCGTGCGCGCACTGCACAAG
>DATIPJ010000100.1:0-7738 GCA_035472155.1 Kofleriaceae bacterium | reverse complement strand
GGCTGGCCGACCGGGATGGCCCACGGGCCGGCGGGCGCGATGGTCGCGCTCGAGGCCTGCGGGTCGACCGGTTGGTGCCGGATCACCGACGAGCACCGGCAGCGATGGCTCGACGCGCTGGCGGGGAGCGCGGTGGCGGATGCAGAGGGCGCGCTGTTCTGGCCGTCGATCGCCGGGGAGGACGAGCTGAAGCTGCAGTCGTGGTGCTCGGGGACGCCCGGCATTGCGCTGGCACTGCTGCAGTGCTTTCGTCTGACCGGAGAGGCGGCGTATCTCGAGACCGCGCGTGGTGCGCTCGAGGGGATGAAGGTCCTCTCGAGGAAGGTGTTCTTCTCGGACACGTTGTGCTGTGGCCGCGCGGGGTTTCGCCACATCTTCCTGGAGGCGTATCGGATCACGGGGGAGGCGCAGTGGCTCGCGCACGCGTCGCAGAAGGGGCGGCTCTCGGCGTCGGTGGCGCCGCGCGCGCGCCGGTGTCTGCTCCAGGGCGAGCTCGGTGTCGCATATCTGGCGGAGCGGGCTGCGCGGCCGGATGCGTACCCGCTGCCCGGGCTGGGCGCGACGAGCGCGACGAGCGCGACGAGCGCGACGAGCGCGGCAGCGTAGGTCAGCTGGCGCGGCCGAACAGCCGGGCCGCAAACGGGGTCGCCGGCGAGGCCTCGAGCGCCGCGGCGTCGGCGCGCTGGACGATGCGGCCGCGTTCGAGAACGGCGACCGGTGCGTTGAATGCACGGACGTCGTCGCGATCGTGGGTGATGACGATGAAGGGGCGATGGAGCGCGCGGAGCTCGGCGACCAGGAAGGAGCGGACGCTGCCGCGCGATTCGACGTCGAGCGCGGCGAGCGGCTCGTCGAGGAGGATCGCGCGCGGCGAGGGCGCGAGGGCCCGGGCGAGCGCGACGCGCTGCTGCTCACCGCCGGAGAGCGCGGCCGGGCGGCGGTCGGCGACCGAGCCGACGCCGAGGCGCTCGAGCAGCGAGCGAGCCCTCTCGATGCGCTCGTGGCGCGGCCCGCGGATGCCGAACGCGACGTTCTGCGCGGCGGTGAGGTGGGGAAACAGGGCGTAGCTCTGCGGCAGGTAGGCGATGCCGCGCTCCTCGGTCGGGCAGTCGATGTCGTCGGTGCTGTCGAACAGGACGTCGCTCGCGATGGCGATCCGGCCGCGCGATGGCCTGCGCGCGGCGAGCAGGGCGAGCAGCACCGAGGTCTTGCCGGCGCCGTTGGGTCCGACGAGGACGAGGCCGCGGTCGTCGACCTCGAGCGCCACCTCGAGGTCGAGCGCGCCCAGGCGGATGGCGAAGTTGGCGGCGAGCACGGTCATGGCCGGTGCCTCCCGCGCCGCGGCCGCAGAAAGATGATGATCGCGAGCGCGATCACGACGAGGATGACGGCGAGCGCCTGGGCCGCGCGCACGTCGCTCTCGAGCGCGGTGTACACGGCGAGCGGCAGGGTCTGCGTGCGGCCCTCCAGGTTGCCGGCGAACATCAGCGTGGCGCCGAACTCGCCGAGCGCGCGCGCCCACGCCAGGGCTGCGCCGGCGACGAGCCCGCGCCGCGCGAGCGGCAGCGCGATGCGGAACAGCACCGCCGGCGGCCGGGCCCCCAGCGTCCGCGCGACGACGAGCAGGTTCTCGTCGATCGCGGCGAACGCGGTGGTCGCCGCCTGGATGTAGAACGGCGCGGCGACGAACACCTGCGCGAGGACGACCGCGATGGTCGAGAACGCGATGTCGATGCCCAGCCCCTCGAGCAGCGGCCCGAGCAGGCCGCGCCGACCGAACGCGAGGAGGAGCGCCAGGCCGGCGACCGCCGGCGGCACCACGATCGGGAGCTGGACCACGGTCTCGACGAGCCGCGCGGCGCGGGCCTCGCTGCGGCCGAGCCACCAGGCCAGCGGCGTGCCGAACACGACGAGGACGACCAGGCTGACGGCCGTCGTGAGCAGGCTCAGCAGCAGCGCAGGGACGGTGATCGGGTGGCGCAGCCCGGCGATCCAGTCGGCGGGCGACCCGGTGACGAACAGCGCGACGACGGGGATGATGAGAAACACCAGCAGTCCGCCGCCGAGGGCGTAGCCCGCGATGCGCCAGGCTCGGCGCCAGGAGCCGTGAACGAGCCTACGGCGCAACGAACCCAGCGGCCGCCAGGCGCTTCTGTCCGTCTCCGGAGAGGAGGAGGTCGACGAAGGCCTTGGCGGCCGCCGCCTCGGGCGCCTTGGTGAGCACCGCCACAGGGTACTCCGCAATCACGTTGACCTTGGCCGGGATCTCGACGATCTCGACCTTGTCCTTGCCGGCGATGGCGTCGGTCTTGTACACGACGCCCGCATCGGCCTCGCCCAGGGTCACCTTGGCCAGCACCTGGCGCACGTTGAGCTCGCGCGACGCGACGTTGGCCAGGACCTTCGCCTTGAAGTCCGCCCCCGTCTTGTCGAGGATCTGAAGCGTGTAGTTGCCGATCGGCACCTCGGGGACGCCGATCACGATCTTCTTGGCGTTGGGGAGCGTCTCGAACGACGTGACCTTGGCCGGGTTGCCCTTGGGCACGATGATCACCGGCGTGTTGCGCGCGAACGTCTTCGGGTTGTCCGCCAGCTTGCCGGTCACGAGCGCGTCCATGTGCTTCTGATCGGCGGACGCGAACACATCGGCCTTGGCGCCGTGCTCGATCTGCGTGCGCAGCTCCTGGCTACCGGCCAGGCTGAGGCGGACCTTCACCTTGGTCTTGGCCTCGAACGTCTTCGCGAGGTCCTCGAAGGCTTCGCGCAGCGACGCCGCGGCGAACACGGTGATCTCGCGCTGCGCTTCGGCCCGCGCAGTCGACGTGCAGCCCGCGACGAGGAGGGTTGCAAGCGCTGCAAGGATGAGCTTGTTCATGTGGGATCCCTGGACGTGAGCACGTCTCGTTCGCACCTTCCAGCACGGTGTATGCGGTCTCGCGACGGCGAGCAACGCGGACAAGGTTGCAAGGATGTAACGCCGATCGACTGGCGGCGGACCCGAGCGCGCGCGGCACGATGCGCCGCTGCTCGCACAGCGGGTAGCCGCGCCACGCACGTCATCGGCTGGCATGCGACACGATCGCGGTCAACGCCTTGGTGTGCCACAAATCGCATCATGGTTTGGCGGCGGTGGCGGCGGTGAGCCGGCCGCCTCGCTAGTCGAACGGCGAGATCTCGGCGGCCGCGGCGCGCTCGGCGAGGAGCTTGCGCAGCTCGTCGAGCACGCGGGGCTGCTGGCCCAGGACGTTGTTGCGCTCGTCGGGGTCGGTGCGCACGTCGTAGAGCTCGAGGTTGTCGCTGTCGTCGATCAGCTTCCAGCGGCCCTTGATGACGGCGGTGATGCCGCCCGGGTTGGAGCGATCCTTGATCATGGCGGCGAACGCGGTGCCGGCGTCGGGGTCGCCTCGGCGCGCGCCGGTGGCGAGGTCGGCGAGCGAGCGGCCGTCGAGCCGCGGTGGGGCGGGGGGTGCGAAGCCGGCGAGATCGAGGAGGGTGGGGACGAGGTCGGTGAGGCCGACGGTCTCGGTGATGCGCTGGGGCTGGATGCCCGGGCCTGCGATGACGAGCGGGACGCGGATCTGCGCGTTGTAGAGGTCGGTGGAATGGAACGGCTGGCCGTGCTCGCCGAGGGCCTCGCCGTGGTCGGCGGTGACGATGACGATCGGGGCGCGGTCGGGCGGGCGGCGGTCGAATGCGCCGAGGACCTCGGTGACCATCTGGTCGGAGGCGGCGAGGGAGCGGTCGTAGAACGCGCGGCGGTCGGCGTCGTTCTTGGGCTCGCCGGTGAGCTGGGTCCAGTTGTGGGGCTCGATGATGTGCATCCAGAGGAAGAGCGGCGGATTGCCGGGGCGCCGCTCGCGCGCGTCGAGCCAGGCGCGCGCCTTGGCGGCGAGGTTGTGGCCGCGGTGATCGATCTCGAGGTAGGCGAGGCCGCGCTCGAGGCCGGTGTTGAACGTCTTGCCCCAGAAGCCCTCGCAGCACATGAAGCCTGCCGTGTCGTAGCCGCCGGCGCGCAGGCGCTCGGCGACGAGGACGTGGCGCGGATCGAGGCGCAGCGCCCAGCCGACCACGCGGCCGCGTACGCGGTTGGGGGCGAGGCCGATCGCGATCGAGGGCACGGAGCGCCGCGTGACGTTGCCCGGGGCGAATGCCCAGTCGAAGACGGTGCCGCGCGTGGCGAGCTCGCGCAGCGCGGGCATCTCGGCCTGGCCGCCGTACGGCGGGGTATGATCGGCGCGCACCGTGTCGATCGTGATGAGGACGATGTCGGGGTGCGCGGCGCCCGGGCGGGCGACCGGGCGGAACTCGGCGAGCGAGATCCGGCCGCGGATCTCGTCGAGGTCGAACACGGTCTCGATCGCCAGTCCGGCGAGCGGACGATCGCCCCAGATCTCGAGCGTGAGCGATGGGCGGGTGGCGACGACGGCGAGCGCGGTGGCGAGCGCAGCGGCGGTGGCGAGGGCGGCGGCGATGCCGGCAACTGCGCGCACCGGGGGCGCCGAGCGGCGAAGGCGCGGCCACGCGGCATGGGTGACGCCGGCGGCGGCGAGGGCGGCGGCGGGTACGTGCAGGAGGCTGGTGTCGATCGGTCCGAGGCGGTAGCGCAGGGCCATGCGCCAGGCGGCGTAGAGCGCGGCGAGCGCGGCGAGGCTGGCGGTCGCGAGGATGATGCGCGGGCGCAGGAGCGTGCGACGGCCGCGGCGGCGCCAGCGCGCGTCGAGCCGGTGCGCGAGATGCGCGAACAGGCGCGCGGCGGGGCGCGATAGCGCGACGGCGGCGAGCGCGGTGGCGACGGCGAGCGCCGGCACGAGGAAGCTCATCGGCAGCGGCTTGAACGCCGTGTAGAACGAGAGCAGCCACACGCCGTGAAACATGGCGGCGGCGAGGCCGACCGCGCCGAGGAGGGCGGCGGCGACCCAGCCCGCGAGCCGCGGCGCGGCGCCATCGTCGTCGGTGAGGCGGTCGGCGAGCAGGGCGGGTTGCCAGGCGGCGGCGACGCCGCGCACGAGCGCGCCGGCGATGAGCAGGGCGGGCACGGCGAGCACTGCGAAAAATCCAGTGGCGGCGAGCGCACCCGCGGCGCCCTCGGTGTGGAGCCCTTCGACGAGCCCGCCGGCCAGCGCGCCGGCGCAGGCCGCGACCGCGCTCGGCGTGAGCCAGCGCAGCGCCGCCCCGAGCCTCGAACGGATCCGTGAGATCGACAACGCGCAACAGTGTACTGAAGCCGCCGTGACGTGTCAGGTCACCCCGGGTGCACGGAGCCGCGATTGCCAACGCGGCTTCGACGCGGGAACATGGTCGGGTCGTGCCGCAGCCGATCACCGACTGTCTGTCGGAGAACCAGGTGGCAGAGCTTCTGTCCGGGCCGCTCGCCGACGATCAGACGGTCAACGCGCACCTCGATCACTGCGCCGCGTGCGTGGCGATCGTCGCGGCCGCGCTCAAGGCGAGCGCACCTTCGGCGAGCACGCGGTTCACGATCGTGCGCCGGCTGGGCAGCGGCGGCATGGGCACGGTGTACGAGGCGTTCGACCGCGAGCGCAACGCGCGGGTCGCGCTCAAGGTGCTGCGCCACGTGGCGCCCGACACGATCGTTCGGTTCAAGCGCGAGTTCCGCACGCTGCAGGGGCTGTATCACCCCAACCTCGTGCGGCTCGGCGAGCTGATCGCCGAGGGCGAGCGCTGGTCGTTCACGATGGAGCTGCTCGACGGCGCGCCGTTCATCGATCACGTGCGCGGCGACGCGGGCGCATCGGCGCCGGGCGCGGCGTTCGACGATGCGCGGCTGCGTGCCGGGTTCCGTCAGCTGGTGTTCGGGCTCGCCGCGCTGCACGCCGCCGGCAAGGTGCATCGCGACGTGAAGCCGTCGAACGTGCTGGTGACCGATGCGGGGCGCGTGGTGCTGCTCGATCTCGGGCTCGTGCTCGACCAGAGCGAGAGCGACGACTCGCTCGCGGGCTACGCGCTCGGCACGCTGGCGTACATGGCGCCCGAGCAGGCGCTGGGCAAGCGGGTCGGCCCGGCAGCGGACTGGTACGCGGCGGGCGTTCTGCTCTACCAGGCGCTGACCGGGCACCTGCCGTTCATCGGCAGCCTGTTCGAGCTCACCGCGCAGAAGCAGCGCGGGCCGGCGGCGCCGCCGAGCGCGCTGGTGCCCGGGCTCGATCGCGCATGGAGCGATCTGTGCGTCGCGCTGCTCGCGCCCGAGCCGGCGGCGCGGCCGACCGCAGGCGAGATCCTGCTCGCGCTCGGCGACGATGCGGTGCCGGCATCGGTGCCGCAGGCAGCGTACCGGGCACCGTTCGTCGGGCGCGGCCGCGAGCTCGAGGCGCTGGCGCGCGCGCTCGACGACACCCGCACGGGCAAGCCGGTCGCGGTGCTGGTGACCGGCGAGTCCGGCATCGGCAAGAGCGCGCTGGTCCAGCGCTTCGCGGACGACAGCCGCCAGAAGGGCACCGTCGTCCTCGCCGGGCGGTGCTACGAGCGCGAGTCGGTGCCGTTCAAGGCGCTCGACGGCGTGGTCGATGCGCTCGGCCGCTACCTGGCGCACCTGCCGCCGGTGGAGGCGACCGCGATCCTGCCGCGCCAGGCGGCGCTGCTCGCTCGCGCGTTCCCGGTGCTGGCGCGCGTCGAGCCGATCGCCGACGCGCCGCACGGCGTGGAGCTGCGCGATCCGCAGGAGCTGCGCTCGCGGCTGTTCGGCGCGTTCCGCGAGCTGCTGGTGCGGCTCGCCGATCGCCATCCGATCCTGCTCGTCGTCGACGACGTGCACTGGGCCGACGCCGACTCGTTCGCGCTGCTCGCCGAGCTGTTCCGCCAGCCCGACGCGCCGGCCGTGCTGCTGGTGGCGACCCAGCGCGCCACCGAGGCGGCGGCCAACGCGGCGGTCGATCCGCAGCTGGCCGCGCTCGCCTCGGGGCGCAGCGCGCTCGGCAGCGACGTGCGCGAGCTCCAGCTCTCGGCGATGGCCGAGGACGAGGCGCGCGAGCTCGCGATGCTCTTGATCGCGCAGCAGTCGGGGCCGCCCGACCTCGACCCGTCCGTGGTCGGCCACGAGGCGCACGGCCACCCGCTGTTCATCGACGAGCTGATCCGCCACCACCGGCTCGACACCGCGCCGGCGATGCGGCTCGACGACGTGCTGTGGGCGCGCATCGCGCAGCTCGAGCCGGCGGCGCAGACCCTCCTGCAGCTCGCGGCGCTCGCCGGCGGGCGGCTCGTGCGCGGCGTCGCGGCGCGCGCGGCCCGGCTCGAGGCGAGCGCGTTCGAGGCCCACCTGAGCCTGCTCCGCATCACCAACCTCGTGCGCACCACCGGCGCGTCGGCCGCAGATCACCTCGAGCCCTATCACGACCGCGTGCGCAGCGCGGTGCTCGCGCACACCGGCGCCGAGGCCAGCCGCGCGCTGCACCGCCAGCTCGCGCTCGCCCTCGAGGCCGAGCTGCACCCCGACCCCGAGGCGCTCGCGCTGCACTGGCGCGAGACCGGCGAGGGGGCGCGCGCGGCCGAGTACACCGCGCTCGCGGCCGCCCGCGCCTCGCGCACGCTGGCGTTCGACCGCGCGGCCGAGCTGTACCGCCTCGCGCTCGAGCTGCGCGCCGCGGCGCCGGGCCCCGACGCCTCGATCGAGCACGGCCCCCGCAAGGGGGACCCTCGCCGTGAGGTGATTCCGTTCCTGGCTGCGCGGCGGACCGGAATCGATCGGTTCGGCTCGGGCCTGCGCGTCCAGCTCGGCAAC
>DATIPJ010000099.1:0-3549 GCA_035472155.1 Kofleriaceae bacterium | reverse complement strand
CTCCGCGAATTTATCGCTGATCTCGTTGAAGCGCTGCACCAGCTTCAACTGATCGGCCACGGCTTCCTCGACGATTGCGCGCACGTTCTTCGTTGGATCGAGCGCGGGCTCCTGCGCGAGGTAGCCGATCTTGAGGCCGGGCGCGGGCCAGGCCTCGCCGAGGAAGTCCTTGTCGACGCCCGCCATGATCCGCAGCAGCGTGCTCTTGCCGGCGCCGTTGTTGCCGAGCACGCCGATCTTGGCGCCGGGATAGAACGAGAGCCAGATGCCTTTCAAGATCTCGCGCTTGGGGGGGACCAGCTTGCGCAGATCCTTCATCACGAACGTGTATTGGGCGGTCATGTGTCCGCGCCGTTATACCCGCGCGCCCGGTTTCCGGCTAGCGCGCCCACCGGCGGGGCGTGTGTGCGATTCCCCTAGCTCAGGCTGCGGATCGCGGCGTCGAGGCCGGCGATGTCGATCGGCTTCACCATGTGATGGTCGAAGCCCGCGTCGCGGGTCTGTGTACGATCGGAGTCGCGGCCGTAACCGGTGAGCGCGATCAGCCACAGCGGCTTGGCCGTGAGCTGGACGCGCAGCCGGCGCGCAAGCTCGTAGCCGTCCATCGCGGGGAGGCCGATGTCGAGCAGCGCGATGTCGGGATCGAACGCGGCCGCGGCCTCGAGCGCGGACGGGCCGTCGTAGGCGGTGCGGGTCTCGTAGCCCAGGCCCTCGAGGGCGTGCGACAGCAGATCCGCGGCGTCGACGTTGTCGTCGACGACCAGCACGCGCTTGTCGCGCAGCGCGTGCTGCGTCCCGGGCATCGGCGTCTGGATGCGCACGCGCGCCGAGCTGTCGGCGGACGGCGCGGGCAGCCGGACCTCGAACTCGCTGCCGCGCTGCGCGCCGTCGCTGTGGGCGCACACCGTGCCGCCGTGCAGCTCGACCAGGCTGCGCACGATCGCGAGCCCGAGGCCGAGGCCGCCCTCGGCGCGATCGAGGGTGCGGCGGCCCTGGACGAACAGGTCGAACAGGTGCGGCATCAGCTCGGGCGAGATGCCCACGCCGCTATCGCGCACGCGGATGACGACCTGCTCGGCGTCGCGCGCCGCGGACAGCCTGATCACGCCGTCGCGCTTGGTGTACTTGGCCGCGTTGGTCAACAGATTGGAGATGACCTGACAGATCCGGGTCTCGTCGGCGTCGAGCCACAGCCCGGCGGGCACGTCGACCACGAGCTGGTGCCGCCGCTCCTCGATCAGCGGCGCCGCGGCCTCGATCGCCTTCTCGATCACCCGGCCGAGCTCGACCCGCCTGCGATCGAGGTCGACCTTGCCCCGCGCGATCCGCGACACGTCGAGCAGGTCGCCGACCAGCGTCACCACGTGCTTGACCTGCCGCGAGATGACGTCGCGTTCGCGCCGCGAGGTGTTGTCGCCGCGCAGGTTCATGAGCTCGAGCGCGGTCAGGATCGGCGCCAGGGGATTGCGCAGCTCGTGGCCGAGCATCGCGAGGAACTCGTCCTTGGCGCGGTTGGCGGCCTCGGCCTCGATCCGCGCCGCGGTCGCGCTCTCGAGCAAGCGCTGGCGCTCGGCGGCGGCGCGCTTGCGGTCGGTGATGTCGATGAACGAGATCACGCAGCCCAGGACCTCGCCTTCGCTGTTCGCGATCGGCCCCGCCGACAGCAGCACCTCGACCGGCTCGCGCCCCTCGCCGCCGAGCGTCATCTCGTGCCCCGCGGTGGTCTCGCCGCGCAGGGCCCGCGCGATCACGGTGCGCGCCATCTCCGGATCGTCGGGCGTCGCGAGCGGGAACACGTGGTGGAAGGGTCGCAGCAGCACCGGCATCCCGGCGGCGCGCTGAGCGAGCTGGCTCGCCCGGATCACCACGCCCGCGAGGTCGCACACCACGATGCCCTCGGTGGCCTGCTCGACGATGCGCGCGGTCAGCCGATCGGCGGCGAGCATCTCCTGGTTGCGCTTCTGATCGGTGAGGTCGGTGACGACGACGCAGGTCAGGTCCAAGTCGTCGTCGCGGGCGGCCGCCATCGACACGTAGACCGGCCGAAGGCTGCCGTCGGGGCAGATCAGCTCGACCTCGGCCTTCGACGGCCCGCTGCCGCGCGTCTGCAGCAGCGCCGCGACCACCGGCCGCGCGGCCGGGGCGATGTGGCGCTCGAGCGGCCAGCCGACCATCTGCTCGAGCTGCACGCCGACCAGCTCCGCGAACCGCGCGTTGCCGTAGAGGATCATGCCGCTGCGGTCGACCAGCAGCGCGCCCTCGTTCATGGTCTCGACGAGCTGGCGGTAGCGATGGTCGGCTCCCTTGAGCGTGAACACCTGCTCGCCGACCGGCCCCTGGACAACGAGCGCATCGACGTGGCCGCTGCGGATCGCGTCCAGCGTCTGCTCTGCCTCGCGCAGCCGAGCTTCGAGCTGCCGCGTGTGCGCGTCGACGGGCTTTTTCGCCGGCAACTTCTTCATGCTACTTCCGTTTCACGTCCAGTCCGACGACCACGACGTTGCGGTCCGACAGGTCGCCGATGAATCGCTTGAGCGGCGTGGGGAGCTTCTTGATCAGCGTGGGGATCGCGATCACCTGATCGTCGCGCGCGCGCCCGATCTGCTGGAACACGTCGATCACCTCGAGCTCGTACCGCCCCGAGAGGTGCTCGTCGCAGATCTGCTTGGCGTTGCGGATCGCGCGCGCCGAGCGCTCCGAGGTGCCCGCGACGTAGAGCCGGAGCACGTAGATCTCCTCGGGCGGCGGCGGAGTCCCGCGGCGGGCCTTCGGGCGCGCGGTCACGGCGCACCGTCCTTGGTGATCGTGCGCAGGTCGAGCCCGACCAGCACGCGCTCGGCGCTCGAGAAGTCGCCGATGATCTTCTTGACCGGAGGCGGCAGCTGGCGCACCAGCGCGGGCAGCGCCAGGATCTGGTCGCCGCGCGCGAGCGCCGGGTTCTCGAGCAGGTCGACGACCTCGAGCTTGTAGCGCCCCGCGAGGTGCTCCTCGCAGATCCGCCGCAGGTTGGCCAGCGCCTGCAGGCTCTTGGGCGTATGGCCGGCGACGTAGAGCCGGAGGAGGTACTCGGCCTCCTGCTCGGCGCGCAGCCCGCGCCGCTTCGGACTGCCCTGCGGTCGCCGCGCTCGCGTCCTGGGGCTCGCCGTGGTCATGAGCGTTTTCCGTTCGTGCTGCGGGAGCGGTTGCGGGTCTGCGACTGGAGCGCATGTTCGTCGACGGCGCGCTGCTCGCGCAGCTCGACCTCATGGTCGAACGTGCGGCCCTCGTCTTCCTCGGCCACCAGCGCCATGCGCATCGCCTCGATCTGCGCCTCCATCGCCGCGCGGCGCCGCTCGAGCTGGCGCTGGCGGCGCTCGACCTCTTGCTTGCGCGCCTGCGCTTCGACGCGCTGCTGCGACTCGTCGGCCGCGCGCGCCGACCCGACCAGCACGCCGCGCGTGCCGACCCGCACCGGCAGGAGGCTGATCCCGCGCGAGGAGATCAAGAACTCGCGGACCTGGTTCGAGTGCCCCATGCCCCGCGACTTCACGACGTGCAGCCCGCGCGTGC
>DATIPJ010000098.1:0-24113 GCA_035472155.1 Kofleriaceae bacterium | reverse complement strand
GAGTGGTGCCATAGGGAATGGCGTCGAGAGAGGTAAATGGGTCGGCGTCGAACACGACTCGCCCGAAGCTGTCATAGATCCGATAGCTAGTGAGCGCGCCCAGCCCGGGGTAATCGTCTCCGAGCATGGTTTCGGTGTGGCTGTCGCGACCGAGCTCATCAAAATACCTCGTCACGGAGCGCCCGGGAGCGTCGTGGGTCGCGTCGACAGGGACAGGATCGGTGAACACGGACGTGGTGATGTGCCGGTCGCCAGCGCTAGGGCCAGAGAAGCCTGAATAGGCCACGACGCCGAGCACGCGCAATGTGTCGCGCGGCCTCGCCACCGTCGACATCACCGGTCGGTTGCAGCCGTCGAAGGTCGTGCCGTGCTGAATGCCGTGGGGATCCGTGGTGCTGACCACATCCAGAGTCAGCGGATCTCGAGTGAGCGAGATCTGCATTGTCGGCACACCGGTCGCTTCGGTCTTGAGCAGCACCGGAACCAGCTTGAAGGCATCGTATTCAATCGTCGCAGTACGGCTTGTGCCCTCGCGTGACGTCGTCATCGTCGCTGGGTTGCCGGCAGCATCGAACGTGGTGTCGAACTCGCGTATGCTGCCGAGCGAATTCCCGGCTTCATCGAGGCGGTCCACGCTGTGGGCGGTGAGCAGGCCAGCCGAGACCTTGCTGTCTTTCCGCCCGTCGTACTCCGAGGTGTCGCTCGCGAGAACCTTCTTACCGCAGTCGGTGACCGTCCGGGTCAACACCGCCGACAACACGCGCTCGTTCTGGCCGGCCGGTTCGGCGAACTTCATGTCGATGCACAGATCATCGTCGGTGCGGTCGGGGCGCGAGATGTCGCCGAGCTGCTTGACGCTGGTGACCCTGCCGAGGTCGTCCACGGTGCGGACCTCGGAGCGCGTGGTCACCGTGGCGGCCGAGCCAGCCGCCGCCCCCGGCTCTCCGCGGAACGACTCGACGCTGGTGGTGAACGCGAAGCCACGCTGCAGACACGCATCGACTCTCTTGGTGGCCTCAGCGGCGTCGGGGTCGGAAACCTCCTGCGAGGCTAGGTAGTTGTAAGGGTGGACCATCTCGTTGCACTTTTCGGGTGCACTCGAGGCAGCCGGGAGCAACTTCGCGTCATATTCGTAGTGTGTTCCGCCGATGCGCCGGTCGTCGCTGGTCACGTTGGCGGCCAGCAGCGTCGCCGGATCGCTGCCGACGTTGCCGGCGAGCACCGTGACATCGCTGACGCGGCCGAGCCTGAGATAGCGAGCGTAGCGCCCTGCAGCGTCGAGCGCAGAGCTCGGGAGATCGTAGGGGTTCGCGATGTCGCTGGGCACGTGATGATCGGTGATGGTCGCGGCGCCATCCGACTGCTCCGTCGGGATCTGGAGCGTCACCATCCGGCGGTAGCCCGGAAAGCGAAACCGGTCTGCCACGGGATCGAACACCAGCTCGGCGCCGCCGTACGCGTACTGAGTCTTCGCCAGCAAGGTGGCGCCGGTCTGCGACTTCGTCGTCTCCACCGCGCCGACCACGATCTCGGGGAATGGGACCTGGTGCAGGACATTGAGATTGCCCGACGTCGTGAGCAGCTTCGCCGAGCGATAGATGATCGTCGTGGTCGCGCCAAAGCCGTTGTCGATCTGCACCAGCCGGCCCGAGTCAGGCGCGCCCACCGCACCGTTGCCCACCAGCTTGTTCACGCTGCCATCGCTGCCCAGCACCTCAGGCTTGCCATCGCCATCGATGTCGTACAGACCCGTCATGGTGGTCGATTTGGTACCCGCGCAGTCCTCGATCTGCGACGACAGCGCCACGAACATGCCGTTGATCGGAATCGCGGGCAGGAATCTCGTGCCCGTCCCGATCTGCACCGTGCCGTTTCCAGCGCCATCGGCCGACACGTAGTCGGGAATGCCGTCGCCCGTCAGGTCCCGTAATCCGGCCGTCTGGTAGGTCGTGAATACGTTCGCGCCGGTGGCGGGCGGCGCGCACCGGGTGACTTGCTGGTTGCGCTGTGTCGAGAGCGGCCCGGGGAGGGTCAGCATCGCCTGTTCAGTGAACAAGCCGCTGGAGCCAACGACCCCGGTGCCCAGGTACACGGACTGACCCTGGACAAGGTCGGCGATGCCGTCGCCATTGACGTCGACGATGTCGCAGCCGAGGCTCTGGTTCGACTCATCGATCGCGCTCCATGTTGCAACACCGCAGCTGTCATGGCTCCTGATCACCACGGCCGCTGCGAACGGCTGCGTGTCGGTGCCGATACGGACCCCGGCGACGTTGAGCATCGCATCGATGTGATTCGAGTCAGGCAGCAGCGGTGTCGAGACGGCAATCTCCGTGAGCCACTCGGGGGCCTTCGACGGATGAAGAGTGGGCTCGCCGCTGTCCTCGTCCGCGAACGTCACTCGCGAGGCGTTGAACACGACATCTGGATATCCGTCGCCGTTGACGTCGGTGACCTCCCAGTCGGTGTACGTCGTCTCCGGTCCATCGCTGTCCGGTGGCCCCGTACAGCCGCCTGGCCCGAAGGCGGTGGGGTCGAGGAGCCACTCGTCCCCGTTCCACTTCCAGCACGTTCGCGTGGTGTGCTGCCGTGCGGTCGTCCGCTGTCCGAGCGGCACAGAATTCGCGTCGACCACAAAGCCTCGCGCGGCGAGCTCGGCGGCGAGCGGCTGGATCGACAACGTGCGCCGCTGCCAGAGAGGATGGCCCGGATCGCTGGGGTCGGGCATGTTCAGGTAGACGACCCAACGCCCTGGCGTCTCCGCTGCATCGATGCGATCGATGCGGCCATCTCCATTGACGTCGATCGCCTGCCGCCAGGTCCGGACTGTATTGTTTGCACCCTGATAGCGCGGCTGCAGCAGAGTCCGCGACTCCAGCGGTGTTTGCGGCATGCCATCGCCGAGCGAGACCGACTGGGTCGAGTGCAGCCAGTCGCGGAGCATGGAAAGCGTGTGAGGGCTCGCCTCGTACGTAATCTGATCGAGCAGGCCGTCGCCGCTGAGATCGATGAGGCTTGCAAATGTCGAAAAGCCGGTGCCCTCACCGGGCACGGCCGACACATCCGTCTTCGTGTTGGGCTTTTCCAGGTCGGAGGGTGCCTGAGCCACAAGCGTGTACTGGAGAGCGCCGGTGCTCGCGCTGCCGTAGCTGTAGGTCGCGACGGGAATCGCCGTTGCGGCCTCGGTCGTACCATCGCGACCGAACAGGCGGACCGTGCGCAGTCGCGGCAGCTGCGTGTCGACGTCGGCCTGGTACGTGAGCTCGTAGCTGCGCAAGCGGACGTAGCCGTCGCCGCACGTCGCCTTGCTCTTGACGTTGACGGCCGTGAGCTTGTGCGCACGGGCCAGGATGCGGTCACCGAGCACCGAGAGCGACAGAGGCGACGCAGCGTCGGCGTCGTAGACGAGCGAGACCGCGTTCTTGAAGCAATTGGCGGTCGTCGGGTGCGGGTTGTAGCTCACCGTGGCCAGGTCGAGCGCCAGGCCGCCGCCGCCGCCGGGTACGGTGGGTGCGGTGATGTTGTAGTCGAGGACGACCTGGCTGCCGCCCACGCCCGTGATGCTCTTGAGCAGCCACATGGCGGCGGCGGGATTGCCCGGAGTCGCGACCACGGTGAACGCGTAGGTCCGGCCCTGACCATCGAACATCACCCACGTGCCGTCGGCCTGCTGGCGAACCAGGATGTCAGGTGCATCGTGGCGAGCGACCCAGTCCGTACCGGTCCGGACCAGCTCCGTGGCCCGGCCTTCGAGCACGAGCGAGACGGCGATGCGGTTCTGCCAGCTGCCATCGGCGTTCCGCATCGGCCGCCGATGGGCGATTGTCTGATCGACAAAGATGTACGACAGCGGCACGTCCCAGCCCAGGCCAGCGGCGCCGACGCCGCCTCCGCCGTAGACCAGCGACACCGGCACTGGCAACCCGCCGCGCGCACCGGGCATGTCGAGCGGCACTGATGTGCTGTATCCGCCCGACGAGCTCACGCCACCGGTGAAGCCGGTGTCAGATGGCTGGGCTGCATAGTGCCCACCCGTGGGCGCCAGCTGCGCCGCTGCGGGTCTGGCAGACAGGGCAGCAGCGAGTGAAACGGCTGCAAGGGATAACCAACGCCTCCACGTCATGCAGTAGCTCCTGTGTTCGAAGTGCTGTGAATATGTGGCTCATGCGGCGGGACGGCTTTGCAGGCCGCCACGCAGCGTTGTCGTCGAAGATGTGGAATCAGCGCGATTCGACATGGAGCGTCGAATCACGTGCTACGGCGCATGCTCGTAGCGATGTTCGTATTCAAGTCACCACTGGCGACTCAGCATTATTCGATCGCACATCGGATTGCACTGACTTCGCGCCGAGCGGATGTCGAATTGACGGGTCTTGTCGATTTTCGAACAGACCCGTCATCGATCGCGCGTAACGAGCGTGGGCTGGCTCGCTGTGCGTGGTTCGTCGGTCAGAGCGTCGGCATCACTTGCCATCGTGATGCTGCGCCTGTTGTGAGGTCGCTCGCTGTGAATGACGGGTTTGTTCGATTTTACGCCAGACCCGTCAATTCGATCGGAGCAGCGGCAAAGCCTCTGGGGTCGGGTCGGGCGAATCTCCAGGGTCATTCGATATGCGGACACTCACTCTCGACTATGGATCTCATGGCACGAGCGCAGCGGCATGGGCATGACGACTCGAAGGACCGCGAGGACGAGGAGCCGGCGGGGGCGAGCTCGCTGAGTCGGCGGGGCCCCGCGGCGCCGGTGTACGAGGTCGAGGTGGTCGACGTGATGTCGCCGGAGGTCGGAGGGCGGACGGCCGAGATCGCCCGGTAGACCGCCCGCGCTAAATGATGGCCCCATTGGATGGGGGGGGGGGCCGCACGCCTGTTCAGTCATCGCGCACCGTCGAAGATCAACGCGGGCGGCGCCGGTCAAAAAATTGCCTCGGTGATCGCAGCATGCGTATTTCCACATCATGGATCGATCCCGTCGCCAGGGGGCGAACAGCGCCCGACCGGCGACTGTACCCCCGGCATCGTCACGACTGACCGTCCGCAAGCGGAACCGGAGGCGCCCGGGCTCGGTCTGGATGCGTCTGCCCAAGCCGCAGGTGATCGCGGATGCTTGCGGTCGGGCGCTGCGCCGATCGCTCCCGGCGGTGGCTGCGGTGGTCGCAGTCGCGCTGCTCGGTGGCGTTGCCTGGGCCGGGCATCGCTGGGTGACGTCGTCGGCGCGGTTCGCGATCGCCGACATCGCCATCCGCGGAACGCACCGGGTCAGCGCCGATGAGCTACGCGCGGCGCTGCCCGTGCACCCCGGCGACAACGTGTTCGCCGATCTCGCCGCGATCGCGCGCGCCTCCCGCACCAGCCCCTGGATCGCATCGGCCGAGGTCCATCGCATCCTGCCGCACACGATCACGATCGACGTTCGCGAGTTCGTCGCCGCCGCGCTCGTCGACTTCGGCGACCTCTATCTGGTGGACGCGAGCGGGCATCCGTTCAAGCGTGCCGCGCTCGAGGCCGGCGAGGCCGATGGCTTGCCTGTGATCACGGGGATCGGGCGGACGTCGTACCTGACCAACCGCGCCGCCGCGGCGGCGAAGGTCCGCGCCGTGATCGCCGCCTACGACCGCTGGCGCGCGGCTGATCGGCCTGCGATCGCCGAGATCCACGTCGACCCGCACGGCGGGGTGTCGCTCATTACCCCGCGCGCTGCCCCCCACGACGCCTCGATCGCGATCCAGCTCGGCCCGCTCGGCGGCGAGCTCGACACCCGCATGCGCACCTTCGATGCCGCGTGGGTCGCGCTGAGCGACGCCGAGCGCGCTCGCACGCGCGCGATCCACCTCGGCGCCCGCCCCGACCACGTCACCGTCGCGTTCGCGAACGATTAGGTACCGCCATGGCAAAGTCCAAATCCAGCGAGATCATCGTCGGCCTCGACATCGGCACCACCAAGATCGCCTGCATCGCGGGCGAGGTGACCGAGGACGGCGTCGACATCATCGGGATCGGAACGGCGCCGTCCAAGGGCCTGCGCCGCGGCTACGTCGTCAACATCGACGCCACCGTGTCGTCGATCCAGCAGGCGGTCGACGAGGCCGAGAACATGGCGGGCTGCGAGATCTCGACGGTGTACGCCGCGATCTCGGGCGCGCACGTGCGCGGGCTCAACTCGCACGGCATCGTCGCGGTCAAGGACAAGGAGGTCCGCGACATCGACATCGCGCGCGTGATCGAGCAGGCCAAGGCGGTCGCGATCCCGATGGACCGCGAGGTGTTGCACGTGCTGCCGCAGCAGTATGTCGTCGACGATCAGGACGGCATCCGCGACCCGCTCGGGATGACCGCCGTGCGCCTCGAGGCGCGCGTGCACATCGTGACGACGGCGGTCGCCTCGGCGCAGAACGTGGTCAAGTGCGCCAACCGCTGCAACCTCCAGGTGGCCGACATCGTGCTCGAGTCACTCGCCGCCTCGCAGGCGGTGCTCGAGGATGACGAGAAGGAGCTCGGGGTCGCCGTGGTCGACATCGGCGGGGGCACCTGCGACGTGATGGTCTACTGCGACGGCGCGATCGTGCACACCTCGGTGCTGCCGCTCGGCGGCGGCCACGTGACCAATGACATCGCCACCGTGCTGCGCACGCCGCTCGATTCGGCCGAGCGCATCAAGCGCAAGTACGGCTGCGCGTGGCGCGGCCTGGTCGACGCCGGCGACAAGATGGAGGTCCCCTCGGTCGGCGGCCGCGGGCCGCGCGTGATGCCGCGCAGCGACCTGGTCGCGGTGATCGAGCCACGGATCGAGGAGATCTTCGAGCACGTGAAGAAGGAGCTGATGCGCTCGGGCTACTTCGACAGCCTCGCGGCGGGCGTCGTGCTCACCGGTGGTGCGACGGCGATGGAGGGCGTGAACGACATCGCCGAGCAGGTGCTCGGGCTGCCGACCCGGCGCGGCGTGCCGACGAAGATCGGCGGCCTGGTCGACGTGGTGCGCTCGCCGGCCTACGCGACCGGCGTGGGCCTGGTCATGTTCGGCGCCGACCAGGGCAAGTCGATCCCGATGCCGGCGCGCGGCGAGGACCGCCCCGGCATGTTCAAGCGCGCGTGGAGCCGCCTGGCCGAGATGTTCTAGACGCTACGACAGGGTCGCGGCTGTCGTGTAGATCTGACCGTCGGTGAACGTCGGCACGTAGAGGTGCAGCGTCAGCGCCTTGCACATCGGGCGCACGCGATGGATGCGGGCCGGATCGATCGGATCGATGTCGCCGATCTCGCGCAGCGCGGCCCGGGTCGGCCGGACCTCGAGCTCGCGGGTACGCTCGAAGTTCTCCTCGAGCACGGTGCCCGAGAGCACCGTGGTCACCGTGAGCGCGCCGCCGTGATCGTGGATCGGCGTGATCTGGCCCGGTAGCCACGACAGGAGCCAGATCTCGTAGCCCGGGGCGGCGTGCACCAGCTCGCGGTTGTACTCATCGCCCTCACGAAACCGCGCCCGCGTCTGAAAGGAAGCACCGTGGTCGCGCACCAGGCCTCGCAGCAGGTGCGCGAGGTCCGACGGCGTTTGATGATCGATACTGCAAATCACGCTGCGGGTACTGCGTGGTTCATGCCGTGCGTAACCACCTGGAATTAGGTGCGTGTTTACATTATCTGCTCGATATTCTGTGTGATTTGCTCGAATTTCGAGAATACTCGCTTGCGATGGTCGAACCGGAGCCAGACATCGTCATCGGCGCGCGCCAGGGCCTCCGCTCGGTGCTCGAGCGTGTGGCGATGGTCGCGCCGAGCGATCTGCCGGTGCTCTTGCTCGGTGAGACCGGCACCGGCAAGGAGGTCATCGCGCGCGTGATCCACAACGGCTCGGTACGCTGCGACGGCCCGTTCTTGCGCGTCAACTGCGGCGCACTGTCGCCCGAGCTGATCGACTCCGAGCTGTTCGGCCACGAGCGCGGCTCGTTCACCGGCGCGATCGCGCAGCGCAAGGGCTGGTTCGAGCAAGCCCACCGCGGCACGCTGTTCCTCGACGAGGTGGCCGAGCTGTCGCCCGCCGTCCAGGTGCGGCTCCTGCGCGTGCTGCAGGAGGGCGAGCTGGTCCGCGTGGGCGGTGCGCACACCATCGCGGTCGATGTCCGCATCGTCGCGGCCACGCACCGCGACCTGGTCGCCATGGTCGAAGCGCGTGAGTTCCGCGAGGACCTGTTCTACCGGATCGCCGCGTTCCCGCTGGTCATCCCGCCGCTTCGCGAGCGCAGCGGCGATATCCCCGAGCTGGCGCGCCACTTCGCCGCCCGCGCCGCCCAGCGCTTCGATCTGCGCGCCGTCGCGGCCGACCCGCGCGACATCGAGCTGCTGCTCGATTACTCGTGGCCGGGCAACGTGCGCGAGCTGGCGTCGGTGATCGATCGCGCGGTGCTGCTCGGCGAAGGCCGCCGGATCGACATCGCGCGCTCGCTGCACCTCTCGCCGCGCCCGGTCACCGCCCGCAGCGCGCTGTCGGAGCTTCCGGCACCGCCTGCCGCGGCCCCACCGCCTGGCCCCACCAAGGCGCCGGCCAAGGCCCTGCCCGTGGCGGCCGTCCCGGTAGCGGCCTCGCGCACGCCGCCCACCGGCGTCCCGGCCATCATCGAGCCGCTCGATGACGTCATCCGCCGGCACATCGAGCACGCGCTGGCGGCCTGCAAGGGCCGGATCGACGGCCCGTTCGGTGCCGCCAGCAAGCTCGCGATCAATCCGCACACGCTGCGGGCGCGCATGCGCAAGCTCGGCATCAACTGGCGCCGGCACCGGCGCGCCTGACCAGCCTCAGGCGGCACCGGCGAGCGCCCTGTGTCCCCGGCGCACGAAAAAATGCGCAGCGGCGAGGCGATCGCAACAAATCGGCGACGCCGCCGGATGAAAAGTTGCCCGCATGGATCGCCCCCTTTCATATGGGTCGTACCAAGGGGAACCACCACACCATGGCACTCATCGAATTTGACGACGTCAGTCACGCGAAGATCCTCGTCATCGGCGTCGGTGGCGGCGGCGGCAACGCGGTCAACACCATGATCAGCGGCAACCTCGACGGGGTCGAGTTCGTCGTCGCCAACACAGATCTACAGGCGCTCGAGGCCAACATGGCCCCGCACAAGGTCCAGCTCGGCAGCGCCTTGACCAAGGGCCTTGGCGCGGGCGCCAACCCCGAGGTCGGGCGGCGCTCGGCCGAGGAGAGCATGCAGCACATCGCCGACCTGATCGCGGGCGCCGACATGGTGTTCGTGACCGCCGGCATGGGCGGCGGCACCGGCACCGGCGCGGCTCCCGTGATCGCGCAGATCGCGCGCGACTGCGGGGCACTCACGGTCGGCGTGGTCACCAAGCCGTTCGGCTTCGAGGGCCGCAAGCGCGCCAAGCAGGCGATCGAGGGCATCGAACGGCTCGAGTCGGCCGTCGACACGCTGATCGTCATCCCGAACAACCGGCTGCTCGCGCTGGTCGGCACGCAGACCTCGATGGTCGAGGCGTTCCGCAAGGCCGACTCGGTGCTGCTCAACGCCGTGCAGGGCATCAGCGACCTGATGACCGTGCCGGGCCTCATCAACGTCGACTTCGCCGACGTGCGGACCATCATGAGCGGCATGGGCCGCGCGCTGATGGGCACCGGCATCGGCACCGGCAAGCGGCGCGCGACCGAGGCCGCCGAGACGGCGATCAGCTCGCCGCTGCTCGAGGACGTCAGCATCGACGGCGCCACCGGCATCCTGATCAACATCACCGGCGGGCCCGACCTCACGCTGCACGAGGTCAACGAGGCGTCGTCGCTGATCCAGCAGGCGGCGCACGAGGACGCCAACATCATCTTCGGCTCGGTGATCGACCCCAACCTGAGCGAAGAGGTCCGCATCACCGTGATCGCGACCGGCTTCAACGGCGCGGGCAAGACGCAGATGATCGTCCCGCACACCGAGCCGCGCCACGCGGCGACCACGCCGGCGGTCAAGCGCGCGAGCCCGGGTGGCGGCCAGATCGTGCTGCCGTACAACCTCTCGACGCAGATCACCAAGGAATACCCGGCCCCGATGCCGCTGCGCCGCCCCGCGACGATGCCCGAGGAGCCGGAGATCGACATCGCGTGGGAGCGCATGGATACCAACGAGCTGACCGAGGTCGAGCAGGCGCTCGCCGAGCTCGCGGAGCCCGTGCCCGACGAGGCGTCGGCGCGGATCGCGAGCGGCTCCGGCCCGGCGCCGGTCGATGGTACGCCGCTGGTGCAGCCCGACCGCAAGCGCCCGCAGTCGCGGCCGAACATGAAGGCCGTGCTCTCGGGCGAGATCGACACCGAGAGCGACCTCGACGTGCCGACGTTCATCCGCAAGCACAGCGCCGCGCACCAGTAGCGAGGCACGCACGGAAGCGATGACTGTGATGTACTTCCTCGGGTGCTGACCGAGGCCGCCGCGCGCTGGATGCTGGTGCTGCACACCGCGCTCGGTGTGGCGGCGGTGGGCGCGGCGACCCATCTGGTGCTGTGGTCGCGCGGCTTTCTCCGCGGCTCGTTCGGCCGGTTGCGCGCCGCGCGGCGGTTCGCGTGGATCGTGCTCGCGCTGCAGCTCGCCGCGTTCGCCGCTGGCAACGTCATGTATCCGACCTACAAGGTCGAGGTGCGGACGGCGTACCTCGAGAACCGCGAGGCGATCGTCGCCGCGCAGGCCGCGCAGCAGAGCCAGCTCGAGCGCATCGCGGCGCGCGAGGGTGCGCACGCCGGTCAGCCGACCGCGACCGCCGATCTCGTGCGCCGCGCCGCGCAGGCCGCGCGCTGGTTCGATGTCAAGGAGCACTGGGTTGCGCTCGGCCTGCTCGCCTCGCTCGGCCTGGTGCTCGTGCTCGCGTTCTGGGACCCGAAGACGGCAGGCCGCGAGCTCGCGCCGGTGGTGTTCGGGCTCGCGGTCGTGATTGCGGGAACGGTCTGGCTCGGCGCGATCATCGGCGTGCTGACCGCGTCCTGGCGCGCAGTCTGACGGACATTGCCGCGCGCCGTCGCCGGCTACCCTCCATCGATGGCCCGTGCGCTCGCCGTACGGCATCGAGCTGATCGCGCGCCGCAACACCAGCCGGTGGACCGGCTGGATTCAGCATCGAATACATCCCGTGGCCTGGTTCGTGTTACGACCAGCGCATGAAGCGCGCGCTCGTGCTGCTCGTGATCCTCGCCGCCTGCGGCGGTCCCAAGCCCAGGAAAGAATCGCCGATCGTCAACGAGGGCTCCGATGTGCCCGAGACCTGCTGCTGCAAGTCGTTCCCGCTGACGGCCGAGGACGGCAAGCCGGCCTACGCGATGACGCCGCGCATGGAGTGCTCGACCAAGCAGGGCGAGTGCGTACCCGACGTGCAGTGCAGCCAGAAGCAGCCCGAGTAGCGGCGACGAGCCTTACCAGGTCGCGGCGAGGCTCGACTGGAACAGCATCGAGCGATCGATGAAGCGATCGTTCGCGCTCTCGGGCATCGCGACCGCCGCGCGGCAGATCGCGCCGCGGCACACCGTCGAGGCCTCGGCAGCGTGCGGCGCCATCGCGAGCCGCCAGCCCAGGAACCAGCCGATGCGATGCGGGAAGCCGATCGGCTCCTGGAGCCGGTGATCGAGCGCCACGCCGAAGCCGAGCTGGCCCTCGACCCGCTTGGAGTCCTCGGGCACCACGCGCATCGCCTGGCCGGGCCCCGGCTGGTACCAGTGGTTCCACGCCACGCCCGCGCCGCCCTCGACGTAGAACCCGAGCAGCGAGTTGGCACCGACCCACTCGGGGCCGATCCGGATCACGTCGTAGCGCGCGAGGACGCCGAGCCGCTCGGCGTCGCCGACGTGCACGCTCGACGGGCCGCGCGGATTGAGCGTCAAGTAGTCGAGCTCGGCCTCGATCGCCAGGCGACCGAAGCGGTGGCCGGCGGCGACCGTGAGGCCGAGCGCGGACACGTCGACGATCTCGGCGTAGAGGAAGCCCACGGCGGTGCCGACGCGCGCCGTCGTGCCGTTGGTCTTGTGAGGGGCGAACGGGTTATCGACCCAGTCGTCGGGGACGGTCGTCGGAATCTCATGGGCCGGCTCGGCCCACGACGAGGTCAGCCCTGTGCCTCCCAGGCACACCACCGCGAGCAGGACCCAGCGGAAGTTCTTCAACTTGCACCTCCCAACGCGTGCGATGCGAGCGCGTGGGGGCACCATGATGCAGATCACGTACCGTCGAGCGCCGCGTCCAGCGCGCGCTGCATCGCCTGGATCGGCGGCGCGGTGCCGGTCCACAGCGCGAAGGCACGCGCGCCCTGGTGCAGCAGCATGCCGCGGCCGTCGACCGTGGAATAGCCGCGCTGCTTCGCGCGTTCGATGAGCCCGGTCGTGCGGTGATAGACCAGGGTCGCGACCCACGCGCCCGGCCGCAGCTCGTCGAGCGGCACCGCCTCGGCGGACGCGGCATCGCCCTCGTGCAGGCCCATCGGCGTGGCGTCGACGAGCAGGTCCGCGCGCGCGAAGCTGCCGCGCAGCTCGACGGGCGTCCACGGGCGCGCCGCGGTCCACGCCACGCGCTGCGGGCGGCGCGCGATGACATCGATCGACGCCGCGTCGGCGGCGCGCAGGCCGTATGCGACCGCGCGCGCTGCGCCGCCCGCGCCGAGGATCACGCAGCGCTTGTCCTCGGGCGCGAACCCGGCCGCGCTCAGCGCATCGGTGAAGCCATGGCAGTCCGTGTTGTGGCCGAACAGGCGGCCGCCCTCCACGCGCAGGCAGTTGGCGGCGCCGATCTCGCGCGCCGACGGCGACAGCTCGTCGCACAGCTGCGCCGCCGCGAGCTTGTGCGGCAGGGTCACGCTCGCCCCGAGGGCGCGCATCGCGCGCAGCGCGCCGATCACCAGCTCGAGCGAATCGTGCGGCACGCCGATCGGGATCATCACCGCGTCGATCCCGGCGGCGGCGAACGCTGCCTCGAACAGCTGCGGGCTCCGCGAGTGCTCGACGGGCCAGCCGATCACCGCCGCAACGCGCGTGCTTCCCTTGATCATGTCTCCACCGCCAGCGACGCGCCGGTCACCTGTGCCTGCTCGAGCAGCTGGGTCGCGTCCGTGATCAGCTGTTCGCTCGCCTGGGGCTCGCTCGGCCGCGCCTGGGCAACCGCGCCGATCACCTTGGGCGGAAATGTCCGCCCGGCGGCGGTCACGGGGTCGCCCGCGGCGACCGCGCTGATGATCCGGCGCGCGAGCTCGGTCCCGGCGAGCCGATCGGTGTGGGGCATCAGGACCAGGAAGCGGTCCTGATCGACCTCGGTCGCCATGTCGATGTCGCGGATCGCCTGGACCAGCGCGTTGCCCGCGCGCGCCCGCAGGATGCCGCGCACGAACGGCGGCGCCGGCGGTGGCGCGATGTCGACGGCGAACACCGCGACGCACAGCGGGTACGCGAACCGCCGCGCGCGGTCGAGCTCGAGCGCGAGCGCCTGCTGAAACACCGCGGACGGCTGTAGCGTCGCACCGGGCTCGGCTTCCGACAGCTCGTCGAGCGCGGTCTCGAGGACGGTGTCCGTCAGGGCCACCGATGCCGGCACAGCGCGGCGCTGCTCGGCCAGGCGCGCCGCGGCCAGCAGGATCGGCGCGAGCCGCTCGGGGTCGTGCGGCCGCACCGCGGCCAGATCCGCGCCCGCGGCGGTGGCCCGGCGCACGGCTTCGACCGCGCCCGTGGTCGACGCTGCGATCACCACCGGCCGCGGCGGCTCGAGCGCGCGCGCCGCGTCGATCAGCGGCTCGCCGCCGGGCAGGCCGATCAGCAGCGCATCGGCCCCTGCCACCGCCGGGCGCAGCCGTTCGATCCCCTCGCGGCCGGCCGCGCCGACGACGAGGTGGCCGGCCGCGACGATCGCAGCCTGGGCGGCGGCGAGGTGCGGTCCGCCCTCGTACACCAGAAGCCGGAGCTGTGGGACTTCGGAGGCCTCGAAGGCCTCAGAGGCTTCGGAGGCTTCGGAGGCCTCGACCTCCTCGAGCAGATCGTCGTCGCCCAGACGCTCGAAGCGACCGGTCTGGATCACGCTCGGCGAGCGCACGACCTTGTCGCCCTGGGTCTGGGCGCGTCCCTTGGGCCGCTTGGCGTCGCCCTTGGTCGATGCTCGTGGCGGTCGCGCCGTCATGCCGGCCTCATTGGTTTTCGGTGTCCTCGACGATCACCGCGAGCTTGCCGCTCGCGAGCCCGATCCGCAGACGCTCCCCGCGGCTTACCTGCGCGGCGTCGCGCACGATCGCGCCGTCCTCGCGCGTGACCATGGCGAATCCGCGATCGAGCACCGCGAGCGGCGACAGCGCGGCCATCCCGGCGCCGAGCTGCGAGAGCTGCCCGCGCCGAAGCTCGAGCTGGCGCCGCATCGCTGCGTCGCGGCGCGCGATCAGCGCATCGAGCTCGTGCTGCCCGCGCGCCAGCCGCGCCGCCGGATGCACGCCGACCAGCCGCCGCGCCAGCTCGGCGAGCTGCGCACTGCGCGCGAACAGCCGTTGGCGCGGATGCAGCCCGGTGAGTCGATGTGCGAGTGTCTGAAGCTCGGCGCGGCTCGCCGACAACACCCGCTCGCCGCGCGCGTGCAGCGCCATGGTCCGCCGATCGAGGTCCTGGTGCGCGCGATCGACCCGGTGCCGGATCTCGCGGTCCAGCCTCCTGCGCTCCTTGCGCAGGACCTCGCCCAGCGCCGCGCCATCGGGTACCGCGAGCTCGGCCGCCGCCGTCGGCGTCGATGCCCGCGCATCGGCCGCCAGATCGGCGAGCGAGAGATCGACCTCGTGGCCGACCGCGCTGATCACCGGGACCGGGCACCGGGCAATCGTACGCACGACGCGCTCGTGATTGAAGGCCGTGAGGTCGGTTGCAGCACCGCCGCCGCGCCCGACGATCACCACGTCGACCCCCGCGCGCACCACCATCGCCATGCCCATCACGATCTGCTGAGGGGCGCTCGGGCCCTGGACCGCAGCGTCGGCGATCAGGATCGGCGTCGGCAGCCTGCGCTGCACGGTCCGGATGATGTCGTGGACCGCGGCGCCGCTCTTCGAGGTCACGATGCCGATCCGACGCGGAAATCGCGGCAGGGGCCGCTTGCGCGCCGCCGCGAACAGGCCCTCGGCGGCGAGCTTGGCCTTGAGCTGCTCGAGCGCGAGCGCCTCGGCGCCCAGGCCCGCGGGCTCGGCGAAATCGGCGTAGAGCTGCATCTTGCCGTCGCGGTCGTACACGCCCAGCCGCCCGCGCACACGCAGCCGCTGCCCGGGCTCGATGCGAAACCGCATGCGCGCGAGGTCGCGGCTCCACATCACCGCCGACAGCACGCAGTCGCGGTCGCGGAGCGAAAAATACAGATGCCCCGACGCTGGCTGCGAGACCTGTGCGACCTCGCCCTCGAGCCACACCAGGCCCACGCCGTCGAGCACGCGGCCCGCCCATCGCACAACCTCGGCGACAGCGAGCGGGCGCTCACGACTGCTGGAGGGACGCTCTCCCGTGGCCACGGTCCTTGTGACCGTATCATTGTACGAAGCATTGGTCCCTGCCGCGGTTCCCGTCCCAAATCTTCCGAGTGCTCGGCCGCTTCGCTGCAACCCGGCTGGTGGCGTGCTGTCGATCCGCACGATAGGATGACGACTGCCACGGTCATGGCCGAGCCCACGCCGAACGAAGCGGGAAGCGTCGCAGGTGGGTTTCCCCCCGCCGGGCCCGGCGAGCCCGGTGCGCCGATCGCGCACGATCAGATCGATCCCGATCTGGTGAAGCTCGCACGCGCTCGCCCGCGGGTCGGCGTGATCACCGCCGCCGGGCTGGTGTTGCTTTCCAGTGTCTTCCTCTGGCGGCTCGGGCCGGATCGCCGGTTCGCCGGCAGCGGCGCCGAGCCGCGGCCTGCCGGCGTCGCCGATGTCCTCGCCGGCAAGGTCGAGGCCGATCAGCTCGTCGTGCTGACCGCCGAGCCCGTCGTCTCGCAGGCGATCCGCGCGACCAAGGCGGCCGGCAGCCTCGGCTTCCGCGTGGCCCCCGTGCGCGGCGCCGGCGACCGGCTCTGGCTCGCCGTGTCCGGCGACGGTTGGGATCCGCCCGCAACCGCCGGTTACATCGGTCGCCTGCGCAAGCTCGAGGATCTGCCGTTTGCCGTCGCGGTCCGCGCCCACGCCGCCGAGCACCCGCGGCCGGTGTTCGCGTCGCCGTCGGCCGTGCGCGCCGGCTTCGCGGCCGGCAGCGTGACCACCGTCGCCGGTGACGCCGTGCGGCTCGCCGAGAGCGACAAGGTCGCGCTCGAGATGATCGACCCCGCCGCATCGACGATCGCGGCGTCGTTCAACGACCGCCTGCCCGACACGGCCGCATGGCGCGCCGCGCTCGAGCGCGCCGGCCTGCCGCCGACCGCCACCGGGTCCCCCGACATCGCCGTCGGCCAGGTCCGCTTCCAGGTCGCCGCCCCGGTCTCGACGACCACGACCAAGCTCGAGACGGCAGGCCTGTGGGCCGCGCGCGTCGAGCCGGTCACCCAGCGCCACGAGACCACCTGGGGCGCGCTACGCACCTCGTCTCCCGCCGGCCTCACGTTCGGCGGCGCCTCGCTGCCCGACGCGCAGATCGAGCTGGTCGGGCTCTACACCGCGCGCCCGATCCCCGACGACGCGTATGCCCTCGTCACCGGTGAGTCCCCCGAGGACTACTGGTACGTCATGCCGATCACCGTCGCACTCGCCGCGATCCTGCTCGTGTTCGCCTGGGCCCTGGTTCGCGCTGTCCGACGCGACCTCCTCCCCGCGCGCGCCCCCTGACCGCGTCTATACTCCCCTCGTGGGTGACAAGACCGAGCCGTCGACCGCGCCCGGGATCGGGAGCGTTGGAGCCGCGCCCTCGATGCCCACGCTCGCGGCGTCGGCGGCGCCGTCCGGCATCCCCGACACCGCCCCCTCCGGTCCGCCCGACATGCCGACCACCATCGGCCCGCCGATCCACATCACGCCGCCGAGCATTCCGAGCGCGGCACCGCCGATGCTGTCGCGCCCGCCGGAGATGCCGACCAGCGCGGGCATCCCGTTTGCGAGCACGCCGCCGACGATGCCCGGCTCGCTCGGCAAGATGCCGCGCGGCGAGCGGCCCAGCCTCGCGACGACCGCGGGCGGACCCGCCGATGTCGTGCCCAGCATGCCGACCGTCGCCGGCGACGCGATGCCGCAGAGCCTGCCGCCGGCGATGCCGCCCGCCCGCTACGAGCTGGGCAGCGAGATCGCGCGCGGTGGCATGGGCCGCGTCGTCGACGCCACCGACACCACGCTGGGCCGCGTCGTCGCCTTCAAGGAGGCGCTGTCGACCGACCAGGACACGCTGCGCCGCTTCCAGCGCGAGGTGCGGATCACCGCGCGCCTCGAGCACCCTTCGATCGTCCCGGTGCACGATGCCGGCGAATCATCGAACGGCGCCCCGTTCTACGTCATGCGCAAGGTGTCGGGCCGGCCACTCGAGCGCATGGTCGCCCAGGCCGAGACCCTGCACCAGCGGCTCGCGCTGATCCCTCACATCGTCGACAGTGCGCAGGCGATCGCCCACGCGCACGAGCGCGGCATCGTCCACCGCGACATCAAGCCATCGAACATCCTGGTCGGCGACCTCGGCGAGACCGTGGTCATCGACTGGGGACTCGCCAAGGTGATCGGCGAGCCAGACGATCAGTTGACCGACCACATGGCCGGGCAGACGGCCAAGCCCCTGGTCGACCTCTCGGACATGCTCAAGACGCGCGCCGGCATCGTGTACGGCACTCCGGGGTTCATGGCGCCCGAGCAGCTGCGCGGCAACCCGGTCAACGAGCAGTGCGACGTCTATGCGCTCGGTGCCACGCTCTATCACCTGCTGTCGCGCAAGCCGCCGCACTACGCCAAGACCGCCGACGAGATGATGAAGGCCGCGGTCGCCGCGCCGCCAACGCCGGTCACCGAGCTGGTCGCCGGTGTGCCTCGCGACCTGGCCACGATCGTCGACAAGGCGCTCGCGCACGATCCCAAGGTCCGCTACCAGAACGCGCGGGCGCTCGCCGAGGACCTCCAGCGCTTCCTCACCGGGCGCCTCGTCGCCTCGCATCACTACTCACCGTTCGAGAAGGTGGTGCGGTTCGTGCGCAAGAACCGCGGGCTGTCGGCCGCGATCGCCGCGCTCGTGCTGGTCGGCACGGTATCGGTCGTGCGCATCATCGTCGAGCGCAACCGCGCCGATCGCAACGCCGAGGCCGCCGTGCGCCGCGCCGACGAGCTGGCGCTCAGCCAGGCGCGCTCCAGCGTCGACGTGAATCCGACCAAGGCCGTGGCGATCATGAAGCCGCTGGCCGCCAGGTACTGGCCGCAGGTCGCCGCGATCGGCGGGGCCGCGCGCGCCACCGGCGTGGCGTTCAGCGTGCCGGCGTCGAAGGAGACCCTGTCGCTCGAGATGAGCCGCGACGGCCGCCGCGCGCTGTCGGCCGGCCGCGACGGCGCGATCCGCCTGCACGATCTCGACAAGCGCACGACGCGCACGGTGATCGACCTCCACACCCCGGTGATGGCGCGGTTCGCGGATGAGGACCGCCAGATCGCGGTGTGGCACGGCGCCGAGCTGACGCTCATCGACGCGGCGACCGGCAAGCGGCGCGACATCCCCACGCAGAGCCCGATCGTCGACCTCGAGGTCGCGGGGAGCTCCGCCTACTGGGTCGATGGCAAGCACGTCCTGTGGCAGCTCGAGCTCGCCGGCGCGGCGCCGGTGGCGATCGCGCTCGACGAGCCGGTCCATTCGATCGCCCCGTCGCCCGACGGTCGCTGGATCGCGCTGTCGTGTGAGGGGCATCTGCTGCTGTTCGACCGCACGCAGCGCGACGCCTCGATGCTGGTGGTCACCTACGGCGAGCAATGGCAGGTGGCCTGGTCGCCCGACGGCGAGCACCTCGCGGCGCTCAACGACCAGCAGGTGATCGACGTGGCGATGAAGCCGTCACCGGTGATCGTGCACCGCCAGCAGGTCGGCCGCCGCCAGTTCGTCGCCCACGACGGCACGCGGCTGTTCACCGTCGGGCCGACCGGTGTCTCGGTCGCCGTGCGCAGCGACGCGCCGGGCGCGAGCGGCCCGCGCCGCCAGCTGGCCGGCACCCCGATCGGCCTCGTGCCGTCGCGCGGCGGAACCATCGTGGCCGGAGCGACCGGCGGGCTCGCCGTGCTGTCGGACAGCGGCGATCGCACGCTGCCGCTGCAGGGGGCGCACATCGAGACCATCGTGGCGTCGCCGCGCTCGCCCTACGTGATCGCGCAGCTCGAGAGCCGCCTGCTGGTGTGGAACCTCGACGATGTCCAACCCCGCCGCCTCACCGAGCAGGCGACCGGTCGCGCGATGTTCGCGACCGCCGACATCGCGATCGCCGGCGGCGCGCGCGGGGGCCCCGCCCAGGCGATCGACGTCGCCACCGGCAAGGTGCGCGCGCTCGGCCGCTGGCAGGGCCTGCACACCGTGGCCGCACCGCGCGATGGCCACCTGGTCGCCCTGGTCGACGACGCACACCACCTGCACCTCATCGCGCCCGGTCTCGAGCCCGAGGATCTGCCCGGCGAGGTCGACATCGCCGGATTCGCCACCGACCGCCTGCTCGTGCTCGCGATGACCGACGGGACGCTGTTCGTCCACGACGCGGACAGCCGCCAGCGCACGCAGCTGCCGACGCCCAAGGCGCGCCTGATCGGGCTCGCGTGGGGCCGCGGCCACCATCCGTGGGTCGCCGCGGCGTTCGTCGACGGCACGCTGTGGCGCCGCAACATGCTCACCGGGCAGACCCAGTCGATCGCCCGCACTCCCGCGCTCGATGTCGCGCACCTGGCGCTGCGCGACGGCAAGCTCATCGTCGGCGCGGACGGCACCGTGCTGTTCCTTCACGACAGCGACATCCACGCCTGGCGCCCCGACGGCACGCTCGCGCGCATCGCCACCGCGCCCAAGCCGCTCGACGAGATCGGCGAGGCCGGGCCCGGCTACCTGATCGCGTTCGCGAGCGACACCACGGTCTACACGATGGCGCGCCCCGAGGGCCCGCTCATCGAGGCGCTCGCCGCGATCGAGGGCACCTCCGCTGCGATGGCCCCCGAGACCGGCCGCCTGGTCGTCCTCGAGCACGGCGCGCTCGAGGTCCTCGATCCCATGGTGCAGCAGCGCTGGACCCTCGCGCCGCCCTCCGACGCGCCGTTCGAGAGCCTGGCGATCTCCACCGACGGACGCCGCGTCCTCGCGGTGACCGGGCGGGGCCTCCTGGTGTGGTCGATCGCGCTCCCGGCCGGCCCCGCCGAGACTGCGGCCTGGCTCGAGGCGATGACCAACGCGGTCGACGACAAGCGCCCGGGCGGCCTGGGCTGGCGCTAAGTCCGCAGCTCCCGTCCGATCTGCGCCAGGAATGCTACAACCGATCGGGTGATCCCCGTTCGGCTGTACGATTCGTTCCGTCGCGAGAAGGTCCCGTTCGAGCCGCTCGAGCCCGGCAAGGTCGGCATGTACGTCTGCGGGCCGACCCCGTACACGGCGGCGCACATCGGCCACGCTTATTCGGCGATCGCGTTCGACACGATCCGGCGCAGCCTGCGGTTTCTTGGCTACCAGGTCCGCTTCGTCCGCAACGTCACCGACGTCGAAGACAAGATCATCAAGCGCGCCCATGAGGTCGGCGAGGACCCGTTGGCGCTCGCGGCGCGGTTCGCCGTCGACTACAACCGCGACATGGCCCGGTTCGGCGTGCTGCCGCCCGACATCGAGCCCAAGGTCTCGACCCACATCGCGGAGATCATCGCGCTGATCGAGCGCCTGGTCGCCAATGGCTCCGCGTACCCGGTCGACGGCGACGTCTACTTCGAGATCGCGACCTTCCCGGCGTACGGCGGGCTCAGCGGCATGAAGGTCGAAGAGCTCGTCGAGGGCGCGCGCGTCGAGGTCGATGAGCGCAAGCGCGCCGCCGGCGACTTCGCGCTGTGGAAGGCCGCCAAGCCGGGCGAGCCGGCGTGGGATTCGCCGTGGGGCAAGGGCCGCCCGGGCTGGCACATCGAGTGCTCGGCGATGACCCACGCCCACCTCGGGGAGACCTTCGACCTGCACGGCGGCGGCAAGGACCTGATCTTCCCCCACCACGAGAACGAGATCGCGCAGTCGCGCGGCGCCTACGGGGTCAAGACGTTCGCGCGCTACTGGCTGCACAACGGCTTTCTCAACTTCAAGGGTGAGAAAATGGCTCGGTCGCTCGGCAATGTCGTCGACTGCGCCGAGATCGCCGACGCGGTGGGCGGCGAGGCGCTACGCTTGTTCTGCGTGTCGCATCACTTCCGCTCGCCGGTCGACTTCGAGTTCCAGGCGATCCGCGATGCCGACCACCAGGTGATCGGCGCGCGGTTCTATAGCCTCGAGGCCGCCGATCGCAAGCTCGAGTACTTCTACACCACGCTCAAGCGGATCGACGACTTCACTGCGCAGGGCGGCGAGGGCGGCGAGGGCGCCGTTGTCGCCGATGCCGAGAAGCTCGTGCCCGACGCCCGCGCCGCGCTCGCCGACGACTTCAACGCGCCCGTGGTGATGGCCGCGCTCCACGAGGCCGCCGGGCTCGCGAACCGCCTGCTCGACGAGGGCAAGGGCATCGACAAGGCGATGCGCCGCCGCACCCTGGCGCGCCTGGGCCGCGACATCCGCGCGGTCGGCGATGCGCTCGGCGTGTTCGCCGCGTCGCCGCGGACGTACCTGGCCGAGCGCCGCGCGCGCCTGGTCAAGCTGCGCGGCATCGATGTCGCCACCGTCGAGCGCCTGCTCGCCGACCGCGTCGCCGCGCGCGCTGCCAAGGACTTCACGCGATCCGATGCGATCCGCAGCGAGCTGGGCGCGCTCGGCGTCGCCCTGCACGACGCGCTGCACGGGACCGAGTGGAGCGTGCTCGACGGTGACCATGGCGAATGACCCCAAGGAGCCCGCGCTGCCCGCGCTGCCGCAGCCGAACGCGATCGGCGGTGGCGAGGCCAAGAGCTCGCCCGCGCCAGCGCCCAGCGACCGCCGCGAGACGAAGGACCCGCGCGATGCGGTCTCGCTCGCGCTGACGCGGCCGATGATCGCGCGCGACCTCGACCGCGCCGGCAAGGGTCAGCTCGTCTACGTCGGGCGCGACGGCGAGGTCAAGGACCCCTCGGGCGTGCGCAATCGCCAGCTCGTCGCCTACGTCGCGTTCGGCGGGATCACCGCCGCGGGCGTCGCGCTCGCCGCCGCCTCGTTCCCGCTCCTGATTCCGTTCTACGCCGCGCTCGGCAGCCGCTTCATCGGCACCGTGCGCGCGGTCAAGCGCGTGAACCAGGCCAGCGTCGCCCTGTCCAACGGCGATGCCGCCGCCGGCCGCGCCCTCGCAGAGCCGGTCGCGCGCGCGTGGTGGGCTCCCGGCCGCGTCCGCGCGCTCGCCGAGCTGCGCGTGGCGATCGCGGATGCGCTCGAGGGCCACGGCGAGCAGGCGCTCGACCGCGTCCGCCACGCCCGCGCGCGCCTGTCGCCGCGCCTGATCCAGTACCAGTTCTCGTACTACACCGAGATCAACCTGCTCACCGCCCTCGGCCGGACCAAGGAGGCGCGCGTGGTGCTCGAGGCGCGCGGCGGCGTGCCGGCGGGCGAGGTCCTGCGCCTCTCGTACTGGATCGCCGAGATGCACCTCGGGGTCGCCGAGGGCAAGCTCGACATCGACGACACCGAGCTCCACGACCGGATGCGCAAGGGCCTGGTCATGACCGCCGGGCGCGATCTGCTCCTGCTCTGCGCCTGGGCCTACGCGCAGCGCGGCGAGCACGACGAGGCGCGGTTCGCATGGCGCCATGCGATGGACCGCGAGGGCAGCCAGCGCCTCGAGGTCGCGATGCCCAAGCTCGCGACCTGGATGGCCGACTATCGCCAGGCGCACCCCGACGTCGACGAGCCCGAGCCCGAAGAGGAGACCTAGATGGGAAAGACCCGGGGCGGCGCGTTCGCGGCCGCGGAGGCCGCCCTGCGCGCGCACGCGCTGGCCAAGCCGGAGGCGACCGAGCACTTCCCGTGGGGCGAGCGCGCCATCAAGGTCAAGGGCAAGGTCTTCCTGTTCATGTACGCCGACGCGACCAAGCTGTCGCTGTCGACGAAGCTGCCGACATCCAACGGCGTGGCGCTCATGCTGCCGTTCGCGACGCCAACCGGCTACGGCCTCGGCAAGGCCGGCTGGGTCAGCGCCGCCTTCGAGGATGGCCTCGAGCCGCCGGTCGACATGCTCCTCGACTGGGTCGACGAGAGCTATCAGGCGGTGGCGCCCGCCAAGCTGGCCGCCCTGGCGCGCGCCCCGTCGTCGAGCGAAGGCGATGCCGAGCCGAGCACGCCCGCTGCCAAGAAGCCCGCTGCCAAGAAGCCCGCTGCCAAGAAACCCGCTGCCAAGAAGCCCGCCGCCAAGCGCACGACCCGCAAGCCTGCCCGTCAACGCGCATCGCCGGTGCGCAAGCCCACCTAGGACGCGTAGCTGTCCGCGCGCGGTCAGGTCGCAGGGCTCGAGCCTGGACCCGCGAGCAGCTTGTCGAGCTCACCGGTGCGATCGAGTGCCTTCATGTCGTCGTAGCCGCCGATCGCCTTGCCGTCGATGAAGATCTGCGGAACCGTCGAGCGTCCGGTGACCTCGGCGAGCCACTCGCGCTTCGCGCGATCGCCCGTGCAGTCGATGTTCTCGAATGCGACGCCCTTGCCGCGAAGCAGGCGCTCGGCGGCGGTGCAGTACCCGCACCACTGTCGCGTGTAGATCTTCACGTCGGCCATCGGGGACTACTTTACTTCTCGTCGGCGTCTTCGGACAGGTACGCGAGGATCACCTCGTCGAGGCTCTTCTCCGAGATCAGGCCCTGGCCAAAGCCGCGGCCCTCATCCTCGCGCGCCTTGCGGATGCGCGGGATGGTGCCCGAGGTCTTCGCAGGCGCCCCGACGATCACCGCCGGGCGCGTCATCACCACGCCGCTGCCCGCGTGCGCGCTCGTGCGCACCGGCGTCGAAGCTCGCTGCGACGTGGCCGCCCGCCCGCGCAGCGGCTCGGTGTGGCCCCCGCTGCGCGGCGCCTCGCGCGGGATCGCCGAGGGTGCCGATC
>DATIPJ010000097.1:0-3988 GCA_035472155.1 Kofleriaceae bacterium | reverse complement strand
ACCACCGCGTCGGCCGGTCCGAGCTCGGACGGAATCGTGAGTGACATCTCGACCGCCTCGGGCATCGGGCCATCCGGACGGAAGAAGTGGCGCGGTCGCGTCGCGCGCAGAGAACGGCCGGCCAGCAACGCCGCGAGGCCGTTGACGCCCGGCCAGTGATGCACGCGGTCAACCAGGTGATCGAGCACCGGATTGGTCGCCGCGTACACCAGCTTGTCGATCACCGCCTCGCGGCCGAGTAGCCTCACGACGCAGGTCTGCTCTGACGACCACATGTTCTCCCAGCGACCTCGCAGCGCGTTCTGGCTGCGAGCCAGGAGCTTATGAAAGTGCTCGATGAACTCCGGGTAGCGACCCACCCGATCATAGATCACCACGTGGTAGTGGTTGCTCATCGCGCACGGCAGCATGACATCGATCTCGCAGCGCACGGCGGCGTCGATCAGGCAGTACAGGAAGCCGTTGTTGGTTGCCCGGTCCGGGCGCAACAAGAACTGACGCTGTGTGCAGCGACGCGTGATCAGGTAGAACTGACGCGGAAGGACCTGGCGTGGAAGCATTTCATCGCAACCATCAAGATCTCGGCCAGTCGATCGCCACGAGATCTCACGCGGTTGGCGCAGTTGCTGTCCGGCCACCGGACAGCGCGTCCGAAATCCGGTGCCAGCGGCGCGCAGACGCAGGCAACCGCCCTGAGGTCCCGATGATCCAGGCGTCCTTCACCGCACCTCGGGACCGCAGGCGCGCCGAGCCTTCGCAACCACCCGTGAGGCGCACCCGCGGTTCGCATGAACCTCGGAACGGTTCTTCGCCCAACCTTGGGTCGAAATGCCCGATTCGATCTGGCGAACGAACTGTTCCGCCGGACCGACGCGCAATGCAGTGCGCGGCGACGCCAATCGCGCTTGGCAGTGGCCTCGGACGCGCGTATGCGCAGTGACCAAGTCCAGCGCACGTGAACGCGCCACGAGCTATCCGCTCGATCCGACTGGGCTGAGCTGCGGACAGCAGCCTCGGTTTCCATTGACGTTACCTTTCAGTCGGTAGGCGTTGCGCCATGCGCCGGGCGGGATCGCGGTGAGTGCGAACTCCGCGATCCACCTTCGCGCGATCCGTTAGCGCCGGACAGCCTCCACTGGACCGCTGGATCTCCGGCGCGGATCGCGTGACCGTACTCGTTCATGAATCACTCGCTCGACACGTACACGACGCGAGCGCTAGCCTGCGTGCCGCGAGGGAGGTCCATCATGCTTCGCATTCGAGCACTCGTCTCACCGCTGATATTCACGATTGCCTGTGCCACTGGCCCATCGACATCGGCGCCGCCGGGTACCGGGAATCCGGACGATCCGGGCAATCCGAATCCGGGCGTGCCACCCACCGTCTCGACCGAACAGCTCGCCACCGCGCTCGGCGTGTCGATCGTGTCGAGCGAGCCGTCCGGCGCACCGCGCCTGCTCTGGACGATCGTTCCGCGTCCCAGTGCGGCCGGCGCCCCGGCCGCCGTCGCGGCGCGCGATCACATCGCGGCGCTGTCGGCGCTGTGGGTGCGCGACGCGCAGCCGATGGCGCTGGCCGACAACGGCGTGCAGCAGCTTCGCAACGGGGCCACGATCGTCAAGCTCGTCCAGTACGCCGGCGGCGTGCCGCTGCATGGCGGCGAGCTCCATGTCCTACTTGGCGCTGATGGCGGGCTCGCGGCGATCTCGGGCACACTGCTGCCCGCCGCGGCCACGCCGAGCTTCACGTCGTCGGCGACCGATGCGCTGTCGCACGCACTCGACGTGCACTGGGGCGGTGCCCGGCCGCAGGTGACGATCACGGAGACCGCCGCATCCGGTGACACCGGCGGCTGGCAGCCCCTGCAGGTCGCGTCGACGTCCGCGCTGCAGGTCGACGAGGCGCGCGCCCGGCGCACCCTCGCGCAGGTCGGCGATCAGCTGGTCTCGGCGTACGAGGTCGAGGTCCAGGGCACCGCGGCCCCCGATCCGTTGGCCGACCCGAGCATCCCGACGTTCTCGGCGCACAGCTACCTGGTTCGCGACGACGGCAAGATCCTCGACGACGAGGATCTCGTCGCAAACGACGCGTTCGTCTATCGCGTGTACATGGAGACCACCGGCAACCGCCGACCGCTCGATGGCGCGCTGGGAAGCTTCGCGCCGCACCCGACCGGCGTGCCCGACGGCTCGGCGCCCAGCCTGATCCCGCAGAACCTGGTCGTGATGGACTCGTTCAACAAGAACTTCGACCCGTGGCTGCCGACCAACGCGACGACCACCTCGGGCAACAACGCCGAGGCGTTCGCCGATCTCGACGGCAACCGCGCGTTCACCACCGGCGATATCCGTCCGGTCGTCAGGTCGGGCCGCGTCCTCAACTACGTCTACGACCACACGCTGGAGCCGCTCGCCAACACGACGCAGTCGTCGGCAGCGGCGATCAACACGTTCTTCCTCGTCAACTGGATGCACGACTGGTACTACGACTCTGGCTTCACCGAGGCGACCGCCAACGCCCAGCTCGATAACTTCGGCCGCGGCGGCGTCGCGAATGACCCGCTGCGGGTCGACGCGCAAGCCGGCGCGAACGTCGGCTCGCGCAACAACGCCAACATGGGGACGCCGGCCGACGGCGCGCGGCCGACCATGAACATGTTCCTGTGGACCGCGGGCACGCTCACCGGGCTGGCCGGTCCGACCGGCACACCGCACACCGAGCCGATGGCCGCGGGTCCCCGCAACTTCGATCTCGTCGCCGATCTGGCGTTCGCCACCGACGGCACCGCCCCGAACGACGACGCCTGCGAGACCATCACCAGCAACGTCGCCGGCAAGATCGCGATCATGAACTTCTCCGGCGTGTGCGGTTCGCTCCAGACCGTCAACAACGCCAAGGCCGCCGGCGCGATCGGCGTGGTCCTGGTCGACCCCGCGCTAGATAATCCGCGCGCGTTCGCCGGCAGCGCTGCAGCCAACATCCCGAGCGTCGCGATGGGCAAAACCGACGGCGCCGCGCTCGAGGCGGCGCTCGCCGCGGGTCCCGTGACCCTCGAGATCACCAGCTCCGTCCAGGGCCCCGAGCGAGACGGCGATCTCGACAACACCGTCATCGCGCACGAGTGGGGCCACTACCTGCACCACCGGCTTGAAAACTGCGGCGGCGCGGGCTCACAGCAGTGCGCCGGCATGAGCGAGGGCTGGGGCGACTTCAACTCGCTGATGATGATGGCGCGCGAGGGCGACAACCGGGACGGCGTCTACGCCGAGGGCTACTACGCGCTCGCCGACGGCGTGACCCCGGACTTCGCGTACTTCGGCATCCGGAGGTACCCGTACAGCCGCGATCACGCCAAGAACGACCTCAGCTTCCGCCACATCAGCAACGGCGTCGCGCTCCCAACCAACACGCCAGGCTTCCCCGGCGACGGCTCCAACAACAGCGAGGTCCACAACACCGGCGAGATCTGGTCGACCATGATGTGGGAGGCGTTCAACGTGGTCGCCGATGCGCACGGCGTCGAGGTTGCCCGCCGCCGGATGGCCGACTTCATCGTGGCCGGCCTCCTAATCTCGCCGCGCAACCCGTCGTTCACCGAGCAGCGCGATGCGATCCTGATCGCCGCGAGCGCGCTGGACAGCGATGACATGCTCGTGATGGCCGGGGCCTTCGCCGGCCGCGGCCTGGGCTCGTGCGCGGTCTCGCCCGACAAGGCCTCGGCGGCCAACGCCGGTGTGGTCGAGAGCGGCAACCTCGCTGCCAAGCTCGCGGTCGGCGGCCTCGCCGTCACCGACAACGGGGCCGGCGGCGATCACGACGGCATCCTCGACCCCGGCGAGTCGGGCACGCTGAGTCTGACCCTGGCCAACACCGGCATCATCGCCGCGGAGAGCGTGACCGTCACGGCGACCAGCGCCGGCGTGGGCGTCAAGCTGGGCAAGCCGCTGGTGATCGCCGCCCAGACGCAGTTTTCACGCTCGACGCTCTC
>DATIPJ010000096.1:0-5221 GCA_035472155.1 Kofleriaceae bacterium | reverse complement strand
TAACCGAGCTCGACCACCGACAACCCGTCGGGGCTGTTCGGATTGATCGCCACGACGTCGAGGCCCTTGCCGGGCAGCTGCGCGGTGGTCGCGCCGAGGACGTTGCCGCTGGCGTCCTGCTGTACGACGACGAGCTGGCTGGTCAGCACGGCGTCGAGGGCGGGGGAAGAATCTGTAGACGCGAGCGCGAGGGTGACGCCGGCGCCGACGAACTTGAAGCGCTCGGCGACCGCGGGCGGCAGCTCGCCGGTGAACACGGTCAGCGGCAGCGCGCCATCGGCGCCCGTGATGGGCTGCCCCGCGCGCGCGGCGATCTGGCCGGTCGCCGAGTGATAGAGCCGGAACTCGCCCGTGCCGTCGACGCGCGGCCATCGCAGGCGCGCGCGTGTGAGCCACACGGCGCGGGCGTCGACCGTCGACGTCGTGTTGGTGCCCGCGGGCGGTCCGAGCGGGCCGAGGTAGATCGTCGCGTCGCCCGAGCGCAGCCAGATCTCGGCGCCGCCCGAGAACATCCAGAACCGATCGCCGTCGGGATCCTTGTTGTCGCCCTGGTGGACGATGAAGCCGAAGCCGGCGGCCTGCGGGTTGGTGAGCTTCGCCGCTTCGATCTGGAAGAACGGGCCAAAGTCGTCGAAGCCGGCGGGCGCGAGCGGCTCCGGGAAGGTCACGCCGGGGTAGTCGCCGATGAACTGGCTCGCATCGTTGATCTGCCAGACGTGGAGACCCCAGCCCGCATACTGGCCATCGGGCCGGTTGTAGTGGACCTTCACATTGATCGGCACCGTGGGGCCGCCCGCCGCCGGGATGGGCATCAGCACGGTGCTCGCGGGAGCGTTGCAAATCGCATCGTCGGCCGCTGCGGAGCGCGACGCGGGCGCGCCCACCTCGGCGGTCTGGGGCACCGCTGCGGTGGAGGGGTCATCGCGCTCGCCCATCGTGCAGCCTGCGAAGAAGATCAGCGAGAACAGGGCCGGCGGGGCGAGCCGGGTCAGCGATTCGATCCGCATTCTGGACCACGTCATGGGCACCGTCCTGACGCTCGGCGCGTCGTTGCCGCGCAGGCATGCATCTTGTGCGCCGAAGCGCGGCGGCTAGTTGGCGACGGCCTTGAGCACGACGACCGACCACGGGTGCGCGTCGTAGGTGCCGGCGATCGTGTCGGCCTCGGCGTCGGACCAGAGGTTGTCGTGGCTCTCGGCCCACGCGGCGGTGTCGATCAGTCGCACCCACTTCTTGCCTGGGTCGGGCGCGGGCGTCGTGAAGGTCACGGTGCCGGTCCAGTTGTTGACGTAGAGGAGGTAGTCGGTGTCGCCGACCGACGAGCCGTCGAGCTGGATGCGCACCGCGCGGTCGGCGTGCGAGTTGAAGCCGGCCGAGCCGTCGCTCTTCGCGAAGAGGATCGGCATCGCGTAGTCGGCCTGGCGCAGCGCGCGCGACGAGCGGCGCAGCGCGATCAGCTGGCGGGTGAACTGGAACAAGGCGTTCTTGCCGTCGGGGTGCGCGTCGGTGCCGAGGTTGTTGTGGTAGGCCTCGCCCGAGACGCCGGTCGACGTCAGCTGCGGGCTATCCGTCGCGATCATGCCGTAGTTGTTCCAGGTGCCCGGCGCGTCGACGTTGTACGGGTTGTTGTTGCCGTTCTGGGTGCGCGCGAGCTCGTCGCCGGCGACGAACATCGGCACGCCGCGGCTCAGCATCTGCCACGCGAGCAGGCTGCGGATGCGCTGGCGGCGCAGCGCCGGGTCGCCGCCCGAGTCCCAGCTGTCGTTGCCGTCGCTGCCGCCGTCGGACGGCCCGAACGGCCACGCGCGCGCGCCGTTGGTCTTGGCGCCGTAGCTGACCAGATCGGCGAGCGTGAAGCCGTCGTGCGCGACCAGGAAGTTGACCGACTTCGCGGCGCCGCCCTGGTCGTTGTAATCGCCGAAGTCGCCGTAGAACACGTCGGCGTAGGTCAGCCCGCTCGCGCCCGAGAGGTCGCCGCTGAAGAACCGGCGCGTCGCGTCGCGGAACTTGCCGTTCCACTCGCCCCAACCGTTCGGGAACTGGCCGACGACGTACGCGCCGATGTCCCACGGCTCGGCGATGACGTCGAGGTTGTTGGTCCCGGCCAACGCTGCGATGTCGGTCAGGAGCTGCGCGCCGGCGTTGAAGCTGTACGACGGCGCCGCGTCGCGGCCGAGCTCGGCGGCGAGGTCGAAGCGGAAGCCGTCGATGCCCATGGTCAGCGCCCAGTAGCGCAGCGAGTCGAGCACGAGGCGGCGCGGCGCGGCGTTCGCGACGTTGAAGTTGTTGCCGACGCCGGTGGTGTCGAAGTACGAGGCCGGGTCGCCGCTCGGCAGCTGGTAGAAGTCGATGTTGTCGAGGCCGCGGAAGCTGGTGACCTCGGCGACCTGCTTGGTCGCGTCCCAGTTGCCGCTCTCGCCGGTGTGGTTGTAGACGACGTCGAGCCAGACCTCGATGCCGCGCGCATGGAACGCGGCGACCATGGCCTTCCACTCGGCGGTGACGCCGCCCGGCGTGCGATCGCACGCGTAGTGGCGATCGGGCGCGAAGTAGCCATCGGTCATGTAGCCCCAGTAGTTGCCGCCGGCGTGATCGAGCGGGATCGCGTCGTTGTCCGACTCGTGCACGGGCAGCAGCTCGATCACGTTGATGCCCAGACCCTGGAGATAGGGCGCCATCATGCCGGCGGCCTTGTACGTGCCGCGGCAGCTCGCCGGGATGTTGACCACGCCGGAGAAGCCCGGGATGCCGGCGAGCAACGAGGTCAGCGACGCCGACGACGGGTGCGCGGTGAGGCCGCGCACGTGCGCCTCGTAGACGACCGAGTCGCGGGCGGCGATCGCCGGTCGGGTGCCGGTGCTCGTCGAGTTGGCGAGCGCGACCGACTTGGGCGCCCACGGGCCGGTGTCGAACGTGCGGCGCGCGGCGCCGTGGTAGGTCGCACCGCCGGTGCCGTAGATCCCGGCGTCGAGCCCGGCCGCGAGCAACGCCGGCGAGGTCTTGTCGTGCGACAGCTCGCGCGCGTACGGATCCGTGAGCAGCTTGTTGGGGTTGTAGCGATTGCCGCTCGCGTCGACGTCGCTCGCGAAGCCGGCCGACGAGCCGGGCGTCCAGCTGGTCGAGAACGGCCAGTTGGGGCCCCACGCACGGAAGCCGTACAGCGTCTTGCCGGGCACGCTGGCGAGCTGGGCGCGCCAGATGCCGTCGCTGCCGCGCGCCATGAGGTAGTCGAACTGCGCATTCGCGCCGGTGGCCTGCGGATAGATCTCGAGCACGACGCGGGTGGCGTGCGCCGCGTACACGGCGACGCGCAGGTTCGAGCCCTCGCCGGAGACGAAGCTCGCGCCCTGCGCCCAGGTCGCGGTCCCCCACGTGCTCTCGCCGACCGGCGAGAATGACCCGCTCGCCGGATGGCCGACCTCCGGCTGCAGGTCGCGCGCATCGCGCAGGTTGCTCGGTTCGGCGGCCGCGCATCCGGCGCACAGCGCCGCGACCATCGCCATCCACACCACCCCTGCGGGGGTTGACAAGACACTCCGTGGGCGCATGACGTCCTCCTGCAAGCGGGCGCATTGTCCACGCTTCCGGAACGAACCACCGGCGGGCTCACTGTCACCTCCTCGCAGCGAGGCAGCGCGCGATCGGTACGCGCCGGCGGCGTTGCGTTTCTCGACATCGATGTGATTTCGGACTCAACGCGACGGCTTGCGCTGCGTCGCTTCGGCCCATCGATGGAGCTCGAGCACGATCTGCCCCAGTCGCACGCCCCGCGGCGTCAGCGCATAGCCGTCGTCGCCCCGCTCGACGACACCCAGCGCCCGCAGATCGGCCAGCCGCTGGTTCAAGCTGCTCGGCGAGACGTCGTCGCACGCCTCGCGCAGCGCGCGGAACGTCCTGGCCCCGGAGCGCAGCTCCCACAAGATGCGCAGCGCCCAGCGGCGACCCAGCGCATCGAGGACGCGCATCACCGGCCGGCTCGACTTCTTGCGGGTGCGCGGCATCGGCTGCGAGGCTACCGCTACGGAATGCGTAGCGCAACCGTCGCCGGGTGCTACAAAATCCGTAGCATGGCCAGACTCCCACCGATCGAAGGTCCCTATGAGCCCACCGTGTCCGAAGACCTGCTCAAGCTGATGCCGCCCGGCGTGCCGCCGCTCCGGCTGTTCCGCACGCTCGCGCACAACCCGCGCGTGCTGCGCCGCGTGCGCAAGGGCGGCTTGCTCGATCCCGGATCGATCTCGATCCGCCAGCGCGAGATCGCGATCCTGCGGACCACGGCGCTGTGCCGCTCCGAGTACGAGTGGGGCGTGCACGTGGCGTTCTTCGGCCGCGCCGCGGGCTTCACGCCGGACCAGATCGCGGCGACGGTGTCGGGCGACCTCGCGGCGTTCTCGCCCGACGAGGCGCTGATCGTCGAGCTGTGCGATGCGCTGCATCGCGCGGCCGCCGTGCCCGATGCGCTATGGCAGCGCCTGGCGGCGGCCTACCGACCCGATCAGCGCGTCGAGCTGATCGCGCTCGCCGGCCAGTACCACATGATCTCGTACGTCACGAACGCGCTCGCGATCGAGCTCGAGCCCGACGCGCCGCGCTTTGTCACCGACAGGTGACATGTCCGGCGACATGTCTCGATCCCGAGCGGCGATCCACCCGCAACGACACCGCGGAAGTCCGATTTTTCAGGGGCGCAGTTGTTGCTTGGTGTCGTCGCAAACGCGATTTGGGCGCGCAGCGTTGCGGCGCGCGTGTATGATCGTTTGTTCTCGACCCAGGAGGATCTGCTGATGAACCGTCGAAACGTGCTCGTGCTCGGCATGGCCTACGACGGCCTGATCTACGTGAACGGCCACTGGGCGTGGTTCCCCAAGCCGTGGCGCGTGCTCGGCGGCGACGGCGAGTAGCCAGGCGCAGCTAGCCGCGGAGGGGAGCGCGTGGGGGTGCCGTGTGTGGCAACAGCGGGAGGCGGATCGAGAATCGCGCGCCGCCGGTGGGCCGGTTGTGGGCCGCGAGCGCGCCGCCGTGCCGCTCGGCGATCTTGCGCGCGATCGGCAGGCCGAGCCCGACGCCGGTGGTGTCGGCGGACCGGCCCTGGGTGCCGGATTCGCGGATGAGAGGGATGCATTTCGTCCCCGCGATGTTCACCGGTTCGCCTATACCTTCGTCGTGCCCGGAATCTTTGCCCAGGACGATTTCGCCGTGGCGTCCTGGCTTAGTCTCTCCG
>DATIPJ010000095.1:0-3363 GCA_035472155.1 Kofleriaceae bacterium | reverse complement strand
CCGTTCGGGTCCCCGGCTCCGACCGCGAGATCCTGCTCGAGATCCCCGGCCCGCCCTCGGTGGACGAGGACTCGGCCGGCCAGGTCAAGGAGCTGCTCGCCAAGGGCGCGCTGGGCCTCGGGGTGATCTTCACCACCGAGGACTGCCGGGGCACCTACGAGGAGCTCAAGGCCAAGGGCGTCTCGTTCGTGCGCGAACCCAAGGAGATGCCCTACGGCATCGAAGCGCTCATGCGCGACGACTCGGGCAACTTCTTCAGCCTGACCCAGCGGCACTGGACCAGCGGGGGCGGACGCTAGCGGCCAGGGGCGACGGCGATCGACAGCGAGGCGCTGGCTCCGCACGAGGTCGTGACGCTGCCGTCGGCGGCCAGGGTCGCGTCGCACGCGCCGACGTCGAGCAGCGAGCACTTCCAGATCGCGCCGACCGGCGCGCAGCCGACCAGCGACGCGGCGCGCTCGGCGGCCCGGGCCTTGCCGCGCTTCCAGGTCGCGATGACGTGGAGAGCGACGCCCGCGCGCCCGTCGATCGTCACCGGGCGCAGGGTGGGCTGCGTGGACTCGAGCTCGTCGGAGAGCACGTCGACCGCCGGGCCGATCAGGACGTCGCGGCCGGTGTCGATCGCGAGCACGAGGCGGCGGACGCCGGCGGCCTTGCTGCCCGATTGATACACCGCCGCGGTGCCCTCGCGCGCGACGCGCTTGCAGCGGTCCTGGACCTGTGCGCGGAGCAGATCGCAGACCTCGCCGTCGGCGCGCGTCATCGGCGTCACGCTGCGCGTCATCGGCGCGGGGCTCGCGGGCAGCGCGTCGGCGTACGCGGGCCGCGCGGCGACGGCGCCGAGGGTCCCGAGTAGTGCGACGACCGCCGCGAGCCCGGCGGCGGGGGAGGCGATGCGCATGGTGATGAAACGCACCGGCGGCCCGGTTCATTCAAACGCCGGTTGCCCTCAGGGTTGCACCGAGATGCGGCCGGTGGCATCAGGGGAAGGTGGAGCGCCGGTATCTGCTCATCCTCGCAGCCGTGAGCGCCGCGCTCGCGCCGCTCGCGATGGCGTTCGTCGATCAGCCTGTGGCGCTGTACATCGCGGCGCACGACGAGAGCCCGCTATGGAGCTGGCTGGTCGGGATCCTGGAATACCCGACCGGCATCGCCCCGTGGACGTGGACCTTGCCGATCCTGCTCGTGGTCGGCGTCGTGGCATCGCTCGCGGTGGTGCACTTGCGCCGCTACGCCCGCGCGTGGATGTACGTCGCGCTCGTGTACCTCTTGACCCGCAACCTGCTCGGCTGGAGCAAGACGTTCACCGGGCGGCTGCGGCCGCACCAGTGGGTGCACGCCGGCGGCAGCACCTTCGGCCACGTCGGCGACGGCGTGAGCTTCCCCTCGGGGCACGTCACGGTATTCGGCGGGCTGATCCTGCCGCTGGTGATCATCGAGCCGCGCGCGCGGCCGCTGCTCGCGCTGATCCCGTTCGTCATGGTCGCGCGCGTCGCCGTGCTCGCTCACTTCGTGTCGGATGTGCTTGCAGGGCTGGCGCTGACATCGCTGGTGGCGTGGGTGTTTGCACCGCTGGTCTTGCGCGGCGACCGAGCCGCGCCGTGACCCGCGCGACGACGACGGTGCCGCCGAGGATGAGGGCGGCGCCGCCGAGCGTCCAGCGCGTGGGCAGCTCGCCGAAGAACGCGATCTGCCAGACCATGGCGAACGCGACCTGCAGGTAGCCGATGCTGGCGGCGCGCCCGGCGCGCTCGATCGCGAGCGCCTGGGTCAGGAACACCTGGCCGCCCTGGGTGGCCACGCCGATCGCGACGAGCAGCACGCACTCGAGCGGGCTCGGCACGATGAACGACTGGAGCGCCCACGGCAGGGCGAGCGGCGCCGCGATCAGCGGGAAGTAGAACACGATGACGAGCGGGTGCTCGGTCTGCGCGAGCTTGCGCACGGTGACGTAGGCGAACGATGAGCAGCACACGGCGCCGAGCGCCGCGGCGACGCCGACCGGATCGAGGCCGCCGCCGGTCGGGTGCGCGACCAGCGCGACGCCGGCCAGGCCGCAGGCGATCGCGGTGGCGGTCGACCAGCCGACGCGCTCGTCGAGCAGCCACCAGGCGAGCAGCGCGGTGAACACCGGCGTGGCGTTCTGCAGCGTGGTCGCATCGGCGAGCGGCAGGCGCGCGAGCGCGATGTAGTAGCCGGAGAGGCCGCCGAACCCGAGCAGGCCGCGCAGCGCGAGGGGGCCGAAGTTATGGCCCCAGGGCGAGAGGCCCTTGCGGCGCAGCATCGCGTACGACAGCGCGAGCGTGATCACCGCGCGCGAGAACACGAGCTCTCCGGTCGGCAGCAGCGGGCTCGCGAGCTTCACGAGCAGCGCCATGACCGAGAACGAAAAAGCGCTCGCAGCCATGTACAGCACGCCGCGCGAGAGCTTCACGGCGGCAGCGTAGCGCGGACGGCGAGCGCGAGGAGGCCAGGCGGCGTGTTCCGGAGCGGATCGGTACGCTCTGTGCTCGGGATCGCGGCGTCACTCCACGCGCTGCACCCGAGCAGCAGCAGCCAGGTAAGGAGCGATCAGCGCATGGAGCTGGATCTGGGGGCGATAGCGAGCGAGGAGGCCGGCCAGTGTGACGAGGACACGCCCGAGGAGGACGAACGAGCGCGGGATGACCAGGCCCTCGATGCGCCGGGCGCGAGCGAGCTGGTCGGCGAAGCCGGCCTCCCAGTCGAGCTCGGCGACCGATGCACCGGGCCGCATCGCACCGATCAGCGACGCGGCGAGCGCGACGAGCTGCTCCGGATCGGCGGCGGCGAAGCCGAGGGCGGCCAGCTCGCCGGCGGCAGCGCTGTGGTCGCCCATGGCGATCGCGAGGACGAGGCGGGCGTAGGCGGTGCGCTCGCGCGCATCGAGCCGGAGCGTGCAGCCGAAGTCGAGCAGCCCGAGCTTGCCGTCGGGCGTGACGAGGAAGTTGCCGGGGTGAGGGTCGGCGTGGACATGGCCGCGCACCAGGACCTGGGCGGCGACGTCGGCGACCAGCTCGCCGAGCAGGCGGTCGCGCGCGCCCGCGGCCATCGCATCGAGCGCGGCGGTGAGGCGATCGCCGTCGAGCCGGGTCATCGTGAGCACGCGCGGCGATGACAGCTCGGCGATCGGGCGCGGGATGTGCGCCGAGGTCTCGAACGAGCGCAGCGCGGCAGCCTCGGCGGTGTAGTCGAGCTCGGCGGCGAGCGCGCGGGCGAGCTCGTCGACGACGGTCGGCAGGTCGAAGCCCGGGACGTCGCCGATCGCGCCCGCGAGCGCGCGCAGCGCGGCGATGTCGGCGTCGATGATGTGCTCGATGCCGGGGCACCCGACCAGACTGGACG
>DATIPJ010000094.1:0-10819 GCA_035472155.1 Kofleriaceae bacterium | reverse complement strand
GCGCTATCGCGTCGTAGCTCCGCGTGCGCGGTAGCTCGAGCTGCGCGAAGCAGTGCTCGGCGGCACCCGAGAACAGGCAACTCTCGATCACCCGACAGGCGTCGATGACCTCGGCGGCGCTGCGCGCGAGCTCGAGCGCCTCGAACGCGCCCCGGCGATCGACGCGTAGTGCATGGCCCTCCGAATCGAACGTATCGACCATGACATCGGCGACCATGCTGAACGCAAATCGGAGCTCTGCCCGACTGCTGCATAGCGCTGCGTCGCGGAGTTCCTTCAACTGTCGTGCGAGCTCTACTGCCATCGCAACCTCTTGGTGATCCCCGCCGCCGCCACCCTCGGCCTTTGAACGAGTATTGCTCGACGATGACCCGCTCGGATCAGGGATTCGCGCGCACTTGCGTCAGGGCTCTCTACGCCGTGTCACCGATTTCAGCTGAGCGGTAAGGAACACAGCGCCGGTCAGACATTTCCGCAACACCGTGCCCCACCATGCAAGAACCGCGAGCACGGATCACGAGCGCGCGCGGGTGTGAAATTGAACCGTTGCGTGCCGCAATCTCCGGCACGCGATGTGCTGCATCGTCGGTATGCCCAGATCACCCAGGTTCGCGACGTGGCCGGGCGGCACGCGTACCGTCGAGCCGCACGTCGACCCGAGCGTCGTGCAGCGAACGGCGACGCACCGCGAGCCCGACCTCGAGCGCGTCCGCACGCTCACGCGCGTGCTCGACCACTATCTGGTCGATCCGATCCTCGGTCTCGTGCTGCCCGGTGCGGGAGACCTCATCGGATCGCTGCTCGGGCTCTATGTCGTCGGGCTCGCGGTGCGACGCCGCTCGTCGCCTGTGATCATCGCGCGCATGTTGCTGAACCTGGCGCTCGATGCCGGGCTCGGCTTCGTGCCGATCGTCGGCGACATCGCCGACTTTGCCTTCAAGGCCAACGCGAAGAACCTCGCGCTTCTGTCCGAGCGACCCGCCGGCGGCAAGGCCACCGCGCGCGACTGGCTCGTCGTGGGCGGTGCGGCGCTCGTGTTCGTCGCCGTGATCGCGCTGGTGATCTACGGCATCGTCGCGCTGATCCGCGCGATCTCCTGATCGCCATCCTTCGATACCCCGTGCGCCGAAGGGTGCGAAGCTCCGCGCACTCCGCGCTTGCGCGCACATCGCCGCGCGAGCGGAGCCGCGTGTCCGCTGGCGCGCTCGAGGAATAACCCCGTTCGTCAGCTCGCACGAGTCGACGCGCGACGGCGATCAGATGGCCCGATCGTTGCTGCAGTGCGCCCATACCTTCACAAAGGAGTGGTGTCATGGATTCTGTGTCCGCATTCCGGAGCCCGCCACGCTCCGAGGCTGTGCTCGATTCGCCGACGCTGGCACGCGGGCTCGGCTGGTTCAGCCTGGCGCTGGGCGCGGCCGAGCTCGCGATGCCCAGAACGCTCGCGCGGCTCATCGGTGTTCACCCGGGGCCAGTGACCACGCTGTTGATCCGTGCCCTGGGAGCGCGCGAGCTGGTCGCCGGCCTCGGTGTGCTGATGGCGCCGCGCCGGCCGATGCCGCTGTGGTCGCGCGTCGCCGGTGATGCGATCGATCTCGCACTGCTCGGCGCAGCGACCACGGGCGAGCGGAGCCATCTGCCCCGGCTCGCAGGCGCGGCCGCCGCGGTCGCCGGCGTGACCGCACTCGACGTGATCGCCGCACGCAAGACGCAGCAGGCCTACGACGACGCCAACCGGCCGGCGCTCTATGCAATCACGATCAACCGGCCACCGTCTGATGTCTATGCGTTCTACCGCAAGCTGTCGCAGCTGCCTCGATTCATGGATTACCTCGCCGAGGTCACCGAGCGCGATGGCAAGCTCTCGCACTGGGTCGCCAAGCTGCCGCTCGGCGGCACGATCTCGTGGGATGCCAGGATCACCGAGGATCGCCCCGGTGAGGTCATCGCGTGGCAGTCCGTCGAGGGGTCGACGATCAAGAACCGCGGGCGCGTCACGTTCGCCAAGACTCCCGGGCGCGACATGACCGAGGTCCGCGTCGAGATGCAGCTCGGCTTCCTCGGCACCACGCCGAGCACGGCGCTCGCCCGGCTGTTCGGCCGCGCGCAGATCAAGGGCGACCTTCGCCGGCTCAAGCAGGTGCTCGAGACCGGCGAAGTGCTGTTCTCCGATGCCAGCGCGCACCGCGGCAAGCACGCCGCGCAGCCGTCTCCCGCCGGCCACCCCGGCTCGAAGGTCGCGCAGCAGCAGATGCCGTTCACCCCGCGGCCGCCGACCGCCGAGAAAGGAGCCGTGCGATGAGGGCGACCTGCTGGATGGGCAAGCAGAAGGTCAGCATCGAGCACGTCCCGGATCCCCAGATCCTGAACGCGCGCGACGCCATCGTGAAGGTCACCGCGACCACGATCTGCGGCTCCGACCTCCACCTCTACAACGGCTTCATGCCTTCGATGCAGAAGGGCGACATCCTCGGCCACGAGTTCATGGGCGAGGTCGTCGAGCTCGGCAAGGGCGTCACCAACCTCAAGGTCGGCGACCGCGTCGTGGTGCCGTTCTGCATCGCGTGTGGCAACTGCGAGTCGTGCGAGCTCGGCAACTTCTCGTGCTGCGAGAATGGCAATCCTACCGGATGGATGCCCGAGAAGCTGATGGGCCACGCGACCTGCGGCGCGTTCGGCTACTCGCACCTGACCGGCGGATTTGCCGGCGGCCAGGCCGAGTACGTCCGGGTGCCGTTCGCCGACTTCGGCCCGCTCAAGGTGCCGGCGCAGCTCTCCGACGAGAAGCTGCTGTTCCTGTCGGACATCTTCCCCACCGGCTACATGGGCGCGGAGATGTGCGAGATCACGCCGCGCAAGGTCATCGCGGTGTGGGGCGCCGGGCCGGTCGGCCAGTTCGCGATCGCGAGCGCGAAGATGCTCGGCGCCGAGCGCGTGATCGCGATCGATCGCTTCCCGTACCGCCTGAAGATGGCGGTCGAGAAGGCCGGCGCGACCGACGTGATCAACTACGAGGAGCAGGACGTCGGCGAGGCGCTGCGCGACCTGACCGCCGACCGCGGCCCCGACGGCTGCATCGACTGCGTCGGGCTCGAGGCGCACGGTGAGGGCCTGCAGTACGCGTACGACGTCCTCAAGCAGAAGACGAAGATCCAGATGGACCGCCCGCTCGCCGTGCGCGACGCGATCATGGCGTGCCGAAACGGCGGCATCGTGTCGATCATGGGCGTGTACGCCGGCTTCGTCGACAAGTTCCCGCTCGGTTCGCTGATGAACCGCGGCCTGACGATCCGCACCGGTCAGTGCCACGTGCACCGCTACATGAAGAAGCTGCTCGAGCGCATCGAGCGCGGCGAGATCGACCCGAGCTTCGTGGTGTCGCACCACATGAACCTCGACGAGGTCGCCCGCGGTTACGACATGTTCATGCACAAGCAGGACGAGGTGATGAAGATCGTCTTGCGGTCGTAGGCCTGCGCTCGGTGAGATCCTGAGCTCCGGCGGTACTGCGCGGACGCGCCCTTGACGTGTCGGCACGGGCAGTTCGGCGTATTCGGGCTGGTGATCCGGCGGAGGACGTGGTCCCTTGCCGAGGTGACGGCGACGACTTCCGGCGAGTCCATGATACGTGCCGTCGTGATCGGGGCGGAGACGGCTGGGCCGGTCGAGCAAGTGGTCCGGACATTGCCGGAGCGGGGCGGATTCGCCCTCGTGATCGCGTGCACCGGCGATCGCAATGTCGCCGCGACGCTGCGAAGCCACTCGGCACTCCCCATCACCGAGGTCCGCGAGCGCGCACAGCTCGAGCCCGACCGGGTGTTCGTCATCCCCGACGATTGCGAGGGAGCGTTCCAGCGCGGCGAGCTGCTCGTCATGGGCTCCACCGATCCGCGAGCGCCCATCGATCGCCTGCTGCGTTCTCTGGTCGATGAGCTCGGGGGCCAGGTCGCCGGGGTGATCCTGAGCGGCCGCGGTAGCGACGGCGTGATCGGCATCAAACGCGTGAAGGAGGCCGGTGGGCTGACGATCGCGCAGGCACCGGATGGCGAGAACACAGAGATGCCCCGCTCTGCGATCGCGACCGGGATGATCGATCTGGTGCTGCCGCTCTCCGAGATCGGTGCGCGCCTCGCTGCGTTCGGTCATCAGGACATCGATGTCGGAGCGCCGGCCGAGGAGGTGGAGCGGCGCGGTACCGAAGCGGCCGCCGATACGCTGCGCGACATCCTCGCGCTCGTGCGGATTCGATCCGGCCACGACTTCGCGTCGTACAAGCGCGCGACGCTGTACCGCCGGGTGTCGCGTCGCATGCAGGTGTGCGAATGCGACACGATCGCCAGATACCACCAGTATCTGCGCGAGCACCCCGCCGAGCTTGGCAACCTCCTGCGCGACTTCTTGATCAGCGTCACGAACTTCTTCCGCGACCGCCATGTCTTCGACGCGCTCGAGAGCGCGGTGATCCCGCGGCTGTTCACCGGCAAGACCTCGATGGATCAAGTCCGGGTCTGGGTCTCCGGTTGCGCCACCGGTGAAGAGGCCTACTCGATCGGCATGCTGCTGTGCGAGCAGGCGAGGCGGACCCCCGATTCGCCGCAGCTCCAGGTGTTCGCGACTGACATCGACGAGGACGCGCTCGCCGAGGCCCGAGTGGGGCGCTATCCGAACACGATCGCCGTCGACGTCACGCCCGAGCGCCTGCTGCGGTTCTTCGCCCCCGATGGTGCCAACTATCGCGTCAGCAAGGAGCTTCGCGAGATCATGCTGTTCTCGCCGCACAACCTGCTGCGCGACCCGCCGTTCTCGCGGCTCGACCTGATCAGCTGCAGAAACCTCCTGATCTACTTGAACCGCGACGCCCAGGATCGTGCGCTCAACGTGTTCCATTTCGGGTTGCGGCCCGAAGGCTTTTTGCTCCTCGGCTCGTCGGAATCGGCCGAAAATACGTCGCTGTTCACCGGCGTCGACCTCAAGCATCGGCTGTTCCTGCGCCGGCCGAGCGCGTCGCGCCTGGGCAGCGACACCGTGGCCCCGACCGGGCGATGGCAACCCCCTGCGCCGCCTCCGGCGCGGCTTCCCCTCGAGCGGCCGGCGGGCGGGGAGCTTCACCACCGGCTCGTCGAGAGATTCGCGCCTCCGAGCATCCTGGTCAACGAGGAGCTCGAGATCCTCCATGTCAGCGAGCACGCCGGGGCCTTGCTCCGGGTCCCCGGCGGAGAGCCGTCCCGGCAGCTGCTCCGGCTGATCCATCCGGCGCTGCGCTCCGAGCTGCTCACGGCGATCTACGCCGCGCGCCAGGCCCAGAGCGGCAGCGATACCCGCGTCGTCCGTTTCGAAGACGGCGAGAGCTGGCGGGTCCTCGAGATCCGCGTGCGGATGGTCGACCAGCCCGACCTCGACCGCGGCACGCTGCTGGTGTTCTTCGACGAGCTCGACCCATCGCGCAACACGGTGTACTCGCAGGTCCCCAGCGTGGGGCTCGAGCCGGTGATGCGCGAGATCGAGGACGAGCTGCGCCGCACCCGCGAACAGCTGCGTGCCACGATCGAGCAGTACGAAACCTCGCTCGAGGAGCTCAAGGCCTCGAACGAGGAGCTCCAGGCGATCAACGAGGAGCTGCGCTCTGCCACCGAGGAGCTCGAGACCAGCAAGGAGGAGCTCCAGTCCGTCAACGAGGAGCTGACCACGCTCAACCACGAGCTCAAGCTCAAGGTCGACGAGATCAGCCACGCCAACAGCGACCTGCAGAACCTGATGACCTCGACGGAGATCGGGGTGATCTTTCTCGACCGCGAGCTCAACATCAAGCGGTTCACCCCACGGGCACAGGAGCTGTTCAACGTGATCATCGGCGACGTCGGTCGACCGCTCGGTCACCTGACGCATCGGCTCGACAGCAACGACCTGCCGCAGCTCGCGCACACGGTCTTGCAGACCCTGCGCACGGTCGAACGCGAAGTGCGCACGCGCGAGGGCAGCCGCTACCTCGCCCGCCTCCTGCCGTATCGCTCGCTGGACGACCGCATCGGAGGTGTGGTGCTCACCTTCGTCGAGGTCACCGATCTGCGCAACGCCGTCGACGCCCAGCGCCGCAGCGAGGTCGCACGACAGGCGAGCGAGGAACGACTGCGTTTCGCCTTGCGAACCGCACCGATGCTCGTGGTCAGCCACGATGCCGCGCTGCAGACGTTGTGGGGCTACGTGCTCGGCGAGGAGTTTCCCGCCGGATCGCGGCGCTTCCAGGAGCTGCTGGCGCCTGGAAACACCGACAAGTTCACGGAGATCGCACGGCGCGCGCTGGTTACCGGTCAAGGACAGCGCGCGGAGCTCGATGTGGTGATCAACGGTGAACGGCGAACCTACGACTTCCGGGTACAAGCCAACGAGCACGGTACCGACGCCGTCGGATTCGACATCACGCCGGGCAAGCTCGCGGAGGCGGCCCTGCTGGACGCCGACCGGCGAAAGGACGAGTTCCTGGCGACGTTGTCCCACGAGCTTCGAAATCCGCTGACGCCGCTCAAGATGGCGCTCGATATCGCCAAGCTCGCTGGCCATGACTACGATCGTCTAGAGCAAAGCCGCGGCATCATGGAGCGCCAGGTCGCGCAGCTGACCCAGCTGATCGACGATCTCCTCGACCTGTCGCGGATCGCGCAGGGCAAGATCGAGCTCGATCTCGTTCCGGTCGATGCAGCGGTCATCGTCGAGGCGGCGATCGAGGCGACGCGCCCGCTGATCCAGCAGCGCAACCATGCGCTCAAGGTCGATCTGCCGGAGGTGTCCTGCCGCGTGCTGGGCGACAAGCGGCGACTCACCCAGGTGCTCACCAATCTGATCAATAACGCAGCCAAGTACACGCCGGAAGGCGGACATATCGCGCTCGCGCTCCATGCCGATCGCACGCGCAAGCTGCTGATCATCCGGCTCAATGATGATGGCGACGGCATTTCCACCGAGCTGATCCCCAGAGTGTTCGACATCTTCGTCCAGAGCCGCGACGCAGAAGGCCGCTCGCTCGGGGGTCTTGGGATCGGCCTCAATCTCGTCCGCCGGCTGGTCGACCTTCACGGCGGCAGCGTTTCTGTGTCGAGCCCAGGCGCGGGGCGTGGTAGTGAGTTCATCGTGGAGCTTCCGCTCGCAACCGAGAAGGGCCTGCTCTCGTGAAGCAATCGCCGCGAGACCACCTCCTGCTCGAGAGATCGAATCGATGATGAGGTTTCGCGTCCTCATCGTGGATGATTATCCCGATGCCGCTGAATCAGCGTGCGTCCTGCTGACGATGCTCGGTCACGATTGTCGCATTGCACTGTGCGCCACGGACGCCCTCGTCGAGGCAGGACGGTTCGTTCCGGACGTTGCGATCCTCGATATCGGCCTTCCCGACCTCAGTGGCTTCGATCTCGCGCGCGAGCTCCGGAAGCGGTCTGCCGGGCAACCGCTCTATCTGGCGGCGGTCACCGGATGGGGACAGCCCGAGGATCGGATCAAGGCATTCGCCGCCGGGTTCAACCACCACATCCTCAAGCCCGCTGATCTCACCAAGTTGAAGATGATCCTGGAGCTCGCCGAGACGGAACGCTCCGGTGTCACCGCGAGCGGCTCAGATCGAGCATGAAGGTGCGCGCGACGTCCGCCTGCTGGCGCGCCTCGCGTGCACGGCTCGCATAGGCTTCGGCGCTGAGGCCGTTGCCGATTCGCCGGGAGTCGCTGGCGAGCGTCTCGAGCGTGGTCGCTCGATCGTTGAGCGCGCGAACGGCGCTCCACAGTGCGGACTCGACCTCGTTCGCGCTCCTGCCCAACAGGTCGCCCGCCGTGGCGACGTGACCGAGGTAGCAGCGATAGCGGCGGTCCGTCTCGGTACCGACTTGCCACAGCGGCCCATGGCACTCCGGGCACGGCATCGTGGTTTGCGTTCCGATCGCGTCGAGCCTCTCCCGCAACACCGGCCCGTCGCGATCGATCGCCGCCTCGAGCGCGAGGTTGCTTTGCATCGTGGAGGCCGTGACGTATTGCCCGACGATCGCAGCGATCGCCCCACCGATCGCATCGATCGGGAGCGTGCGATCCGGCGTGAGGACTTGCAGCGCTCGACCCGGCAGCTCGGGAAACGCGGCGTCCATCGGATCCTGGACGATCGACGCTCCGCCGGCGCTCTGGATCGTGCGAAGGCCGGCCACGCCATCATCCAGCATTCCGGTCAACAGGACGCCGACGACGCGGGTGCCATACGATGCCGCCGCCGAGCGAAACAGCTTGTCGATCGAGGGTCGCGCATGATTCTCGCGCGCGCCCCGCGTCAGCTGCACATGGCTGTCCGAGAGCAGCATGTGGACGTCCGGTGGCGAGATCAGTACGCGTCCGCGCTCGGTGCGCGCACCCTGCTCCGCCCATGCCACCGGGAGCTTCGAAGCGCGGCCCAGGATGCTCGCCAGGTGAGAAGATGCTGACGGCGCCATGTGCTGGACGATGAAGACCGCTGCCTCGAGGTCACCCGGAAGTTGCTGGAGGATCCGAGGGAGCGCCTCCACCCCGCCGGCAGAACAGCCGATCGCAACGATATCGCGCGTCTGGATCAGCATCGAGTCGTCGGTCATCCGAGGAACTCCTGGGTCAACTCGTCTCCGTCGACCCGGTCGCGTGTCATAGTGCCGCAGTGCCGAGGACCGTATACGACCGGGCAGGAAGAGCGGCCATGGGGCCGCACGTCGGGGAGCCGGCGCTCGCGGTCATCGTCGTGGGAATGTCCGCCGGCGCGCTGTATGGGCTCAAGACGATGATTCGCGGGCTTCCCCCGCGGTACTCCGCCGCGATCGTCATTGCCCACCACGTGGCGGCGCCGAGCATCCTGCCGGACCTGCTCTCCCGGTGGACGGATCACGAGTGCAGGTTTGCGTCGGCCGGTGAGGAGCTCCAGTGCGGAACGATCTATGTCGCACCGGCGCAACATCACGTGATGATCAACCCCGATCTCACCATCGGCGTCTCCGGACGAGAGCGCGTGCGATTTGTTCGGCCATCTGTGGACTGGTTGTTCGAGAGCGCGGCTGAAAGCTTCGCGGAGCGGGCCATCGCCGTGGTTCTGAGCGGTGCGAACGATGATGGCGCGCAGGGCGCCACATGCATCACCAGAGCAGGCGGCAAGTTGATTGTCCAGGACCCCGACACGTGCGAGTACCCGCAGATGCCGAGCGCGGTGATCGCGACCGGCGCACCGCACGAGCGGCTGCATCCATGTGAAATCGGTGCTGCCCTGGCGAGGGCGCTCGTCAGGATCGAGACGGAAGCGCGCCAGGTCTGCTATCCGTTCAGCGACGAAGGCTTGATGGTGCTGTCCCCACCTTCCGCCGAGCTGTTGCTGTCGTCGTAGTCGGCAGCTTGCTGCGATTCATGCACGCGCAAGTCGCTCACCCCGAGCGCCCCTGACACACGTGCTACGCCCTGCTGCCCTCGTCGATCGCACGTGGCGGGCGGGACCACACCTTGCAATGACATTGCGACATGCAGCGGGTCATCGTGATCACGGGAGGCACCGCCGGAGTCGGCCGCGCCACGGCGCGCCGGTTTGCCAGTGACGGCAATGCAGTCGCCGTGCTTGCGCGCGGCCACGACGGCCTGACCGCCACCGCCCAGGAGATCGAGAACCTCGGCGGCCGCGCGCTCGCCATCGCCGCCGACGTCGCCGATCCGATCCAGGTCGAGGCCGCGGCCGAGCGCATCGAGCGCGAGCTCGGGCCGATCGACGTCTGGATCAACAACGCGATGACCACCATCGTCGGCCCGGTCGCAGAGGTCGCGCCCGCCGAGCTCCGACGCGTCACCGACGTCTGCTACCACGGCTACGTCTGGGGCACGCGCGCCGCCCTCTTCCACATGCGCCCGCGCAACCGCGGCACGATCATCCAGGTCGGCTCGGCGCTCGCGTACCGCTCGATTCCTCTCCAGGCCGCGTACTGCGGCGCCAAGCACGCCATCCGCGGCTTCACCGACTCGCTGCGCAGCGAGCTCCTCCACGACCGCGTCAACATCGACCTCTGCATGGTCCAGCTCCCCGCCGTCAACACCCCGCAGTTCGACTGGTGCGCCAACCGCACCGACCACGCCGTCGAGCCCATCCCTCCGATCTTCGAGCCCGAGATCATCGCCGACGCTCTCCACCAGCTCTCGCTCCACCCGCGCCGCGAAGTGTTCCTCGGCTGGCCCGCGATCCAGGCCATCGTCGGCAACAAGCTCGTCCCCGGCCTCGCCGACCGCTACCTCGCCTCGCGCGGTTACACCGCCCAGCTCACGGGCGAGCCCAACACCCAACCGCCGGCCAACCTCTTTGCCCCGGTCGCGGGCGATCACGGCGCGCGCGGCCGCTTCGTCCTCCAATCACGCACCACCGACGCCATCGCCCGCGCCGCCACCCACCTCGGTGGCTCCGCCACCCAGGCCACCCTCGCCGCCCTCGGCCTCCTCGGCGCCGCCCTCCTCTTCGCGGGCGCCCGCCGCTTCGCGCGGTGAAGAGGCGGCCGCGCGCCGATCACTCGACGCGCAGCGAGCGCTCGAACTCCTCGGGGTTGGAGCTGGCGTAGATCGCGGTCTCCATGGTGACCAGGCCGCTGTTGACGAGGTCGATCAGGTGCTGGTCGAAGAGCTGCATCGAGTAGAGATCGCGGCCCTTGCGGATCAGCTCGGGGATGTCGCCCATGCGGCCCGAGCGCAGGCACTCACGGATCGTGCCGGCGCCGAGTCCGGGCCGGTCGGCACAGTTGATAGCAGTGTTCGATTCGATCAAGTTGTCGTAGCTGCCGTCAGAATGCCGACCGTCAATTTC
>DATIPJ010000093.1:0-3953 GCA_035472155.1 Kofleriaceae bacterium | reverse complement strand
CGGATACGCGCGCGCGACGTGCGCCAGGCGCGGTGCGACCAGGCTCTCGATGCGCTCGGCGTTGTGGCTGGTCGACACCATGTCGGCGTGGCGCCGGCCGCGCACCAGCGAGGCACCATGCGCGCTCGCGCGCTCGGGGTCGTCGAACCGCGACATCACCACACCGACCTGCGCGCGCTTGGCGAACGTGACGGCGTCGGGGTAGTCGGGCTGGCCGCGCGCGTTGAGCAGCCGGAACTTCGAGTGCCACGCGAACGGGCCGCCGAGGCCGAACCCGACCTGCACCTCGTCGAACACCAGGAACGTCTGGTGGAACCGCGTGAGTAGCCGCAGCGCGCGGAAGAACCGCTCGGTCGCGTAGCGGTCGCCGCCCTCGCTCTGCATCGGCTCGATCATCACGCAGAACGTGTCGCCGGGCGCGAGCGCCTGGTGCACCGCGACCAGCGCCGCGACTTCCGCCGCGAGCAGCGGATCGTCCTTGGCGTCGCCGAACCGCTCGCGGAGCTCGGCGATGTCGCCGCTCGCCGCCGCGGCGTAGAACCCGCTCGGCGCGGCCGGCTCGTCGCCCGGCGCGTTCCACACCGGGAACGGCGCGAACGCGCACTGGTAGCCGGCGATCTCGAACGGGGCGCGCTTGCTGGGCGAGTGCGTCGCATGCAGCGCGAGCAGCGTGCGGCCATGGAAGCTGCCCTCGAACGCGAGCACGCGGGTCGCGTCCTTGCGCGGGCAGTTGATGCGGCACAGCGCCATCGCCTTCTCGTTGGCCTCGGCCCCCGAGGCGACGAAGGTCACGTGCGGCAGCCCGGGAACGAGCTGGCGCAGGGTCGAGGCATACTCGGCGGCCGCCCACGTCTCGGCGACCGCGGTGTCCTCGTTGGTGACCACGGTGTCGCCGAGCTCACCCTCGACGTAGGCGCGCACGACGGGGTCCTCGGCGAACCCGCCGACCACCGTCGCGGTCTGGCTCATGCCGTCGAGCACCACCAGCGGCTCGGGATCGATCGACACCATCCACGGCCCGGCCGAGCGCAGGTGATCGAACACCGGCGGCTTCTTCTCCTTCGGGATGCGGTCGCCGGCGTAGAGCCGCGCGAGCAGCGCCTGCGAATCGGGGAGCTTTCCGCCCCGCGGCCGCTGGATCTGCATCGGGCGCGGATGATCGATCACCAGCTGACGCGCGGCCTCGGCGGTCTCCTCCTCGGCGTGCTGGCTCTCGAGCCGGTCGAGGTCGAACGCCGGCAGGAGCCGCGCGAGCTGCGGATGCGCGACCACCGCGCCGATCGGATTCTCCAGCACCGCCACCGGCGAGGTCACGTTGCGCGGCGCCCACGCCCCGGTCGGCCGGTAGTTGCCGCTCTTCCCCACCCCGCCGAACGGGAGCTTCGCGCTCGCCAGGTTCGTCGAGCGATTGCGGTTGCAGATGCCCGACCGCGTGCGCGCGAAGATGTTCTCGAACCGCGCGTTCGATCGCGTGAACACCGCGTTGGCAAACCCGTACGGGCTCGCCTCGATCGCTGCGATCGCCTCGTCGTCGCTGTCGACCACCTCGATGCACAGATCGGGGCCGAAAACCTCGATGTCGGTGTAGCCGGCGACGTGGTGCACGCCATCGGGGAGGCGATGCAGCGACGCGGTCCGGTAGTAGCCGCCGGGAAGCCGCTCGCCGGCGACGATCGCCTCGGCGCCCGCCTTGCGCGCGGCCTCGAGCGCGCCCTCGACCTTGGCCAGCGCGCCGTGGCTGACCAGCGGGCCCGCGAACACCGAGGCATCGTCGGGGTGCCCGAAGCGCAGCTGGCGCACGACGTCGGCGAGCGCCGCGATGAAGCGGTCTGCGATCTTGCGATGCACGAGCACGCGCTCGGTGCCGGTGCAGCGCTGGCCGGCCGACAGGTAACCGCCGACCACGACCTCGTGCACCGCCTGACGCAGCGCGCAGTCCTCGAGCACCACGCACGTGTTCTTGCCGCCGAGCTCGAGCGCGACCAGCAGCTCGGGCCGGTCGAGCGCCGCCTGCAAGATCCGCCGACCGACCGTCCAGCTGCCGGTGAAGTTGAGCCCGCGCACCGCGGTGTGCTCGACCATGGCCGCACCGATGGCGCCGGTTCCAAGCACGACGTTGATGATGCCCGGCGGCAGGTCCGCCGCCTGCACGGCCTCCGCGTAGCGCTGACCGCACAGCGGGGTGAGATCGCTGGGCTTGATCACCACCGTATTGCCGGTGAGCAGCGCCGGAATCGCCGGCGCGTGGCACAGGTGCAGTGGAAAGTTGAAGGGCCCGATCACACCCACCACGCCGAGCGGCTGGTAGCGGAGGTGCTCGCCGGTCGCGACCTGCCCGCCGGTCAGCTCGCTCGCCACCGCGGCGCGCGCGAGCTCGAACCGGTTGATCAAGGTCTGGATCTCGGTCTTGGCCTCGCTGCGGATCTTGCCGGTCTCGAGCACGATCGCGTCGGCCAGCCCGTCGGCGCGCGCCGCGATCGCATGCTTCAAGCGGTCCAGCGCCGCCGCACGCTCCACCGTGGTCAGCTGCGCCCACGCAGGCTGTGCCGCGGCGGCTGCAGCCGCGGCGTCCGCCACCGCGCGCGGCGTGGTCCCGGTCTCGAACACGACCGCGCCATCCGCCGCCGGATTTCGCGACACCAGCGACTCGCCGGCGGGCGCGACGAACGCGCCATCGATGAAGTTCCCGAGCGCTGGGGCCACAGGGCCGGACCGCTCGGACGGTTGACGCGCGGATGCGCCGGCCAGCGGCGGCTCGGATGACCGCGGAGACGCTCCGGTCACGACGCCGGGCCGCTCGGAGGAAGGAGGCGGGGGGGCCTGCACCGGCGAAGTACACCGCCCGACCCCCGGGGGGTCAAGTCGACGCAGGTCGCGGCATCGCCTGTTCTGGTCGAAAGCCTGAGAACTGTGATATTTAGAGCGCGCGCGGATGCCCTCGTTGGTCTTTCTGGCCGGCCCCATTGCCGGGCGCCGCTACAAGCTCGCGGACGGCGAATACATCATCGGACGGCGCTCCGACTGTCAGATCTTTGTGCCCGACATGCGCGTGTCGCGGCAGCACGCACGTCTCTGGAAGGACGGCGAGGCGTGGCAGATCGAAGATCTCGGCTCGAACAACGGCACGTTCATCAACGGCACCAAGGTCCAGAGCGCGACGGCGCTGCGCCACGACGACGAGATCCTGATCGCCAACAACCGCATCCGCGTCGAGTCGCGCGACACCGTCCCCGACCCGAAGCCCGAGGGCAACGCCGTCACCATCGTCGAGATCGCGAGCCCGAGCTCGCTCATCAAGAGCCGCGAGGACTCGGGCTCCGGGCGCATCCCGATCGTGAGCTCGGGCATGATGAGCGTCGCCGACCAGCGCGCGGTGCGCTTGCTCGAGCGAAAGCTCGAGGCCCTCACCCAGATCCTCCAGGCCACCGCCGCGAGCGACACGTCGGAGGCGCTGATCCAGAAGCTGGTCGACGCCCTCCTCGAGCTGTTCCCGCAGGCCGAGGACGTCGGCGTTCTCGTCGAGGACGAGCGCTCGGGCGAGCTCAAGGTCCAGTGCCAGCGCCATCGCAAGCACGCCTTCGGCGGCAACCTGCGCGTCCCCGGCACCATCATCCAGCATGTCATCAGCGACCGCCGCGGCGTCCTGCTCGGCGAGACCGCCGACGAGAACGACGAGGGCGTGGGCACCCGCATGGGCGCGCCGCTCATCTATCACGGCGTCCACTACGGCGTGGTCTACGTCGAGAGCAAGCACTCCAGCTTCCGCCAGGAGGACGTCGACCTGCTCCAGACCGTCGCCACCCAGGCCGGCCTTGCGATGCACGCCGCGCGCGCCGCCGCCCAGCTCCTCACCCGCGAGAAGCTCGAGCGCGACCTGCGCGTCGCGCGCCAGATCCAGCGCAGCCTCCTCCCCGCCAACGTCCCGCAGGTCGTCGGCCTCGACTTCGCCGTTC